>JBAZQN010000016.1 GCA_041645165.1 Patescibacteria group bacterium
TTGGCAAGGTCTCATTTCTGACAGCCACGGCTACCAAGACCAGCTCATTAGTCTGGGGCGTCCAAGAAGGAAGCGCGATGTTTCCTGTCGTAACGGTCCCTGTGACCGTTTGCACCACGCTAATGCCGGTCTGGGCTTTGGCTGACGGCAGGGTATTTAAATGTTTGACTATTAGCGCCGGGATATCCTGCCACCAGGAAAGAATCGTAGAAAATGCGTGCGCCGACCAAATCTTTGCAAACCGGTAAATCGTGTCTTTGAACGAAGTAGCGCCCGTGCTGTAATTATGGATTGGGTGGGTTAGACTCGAGTAAGGATAGCCATCGCCGAAATCCCATTCCCATCCCGTTACTGAACCGTCGTCAGTGGAAAGGTCTTGGTACTGGACAGTGTCGGATTTGAGTGTGCACCAGTCAAATTCCGCGGTGGGCGGCGTGCCGCCGCCCGGATGGCTTACGATAACTTGATACGTGCCTGACGGATTTGAAAAATTAGTGGGCACGGTATCGTCGCGGGCAACGGTGTAGTAGTCATAGGTGCCATCGGGAAGATTTGTTTCGCTATAACTCGGGGACGTGACGGAGCCTACAAGCTGAGGCGGGTTTCCGTTCAGCCCACGATACACATCATACTGGCTGATGGAGACAGGTACCATTGTCAATGTATGGGGATCGGAAGGTGTCCAGCTGATTGAAAAGGTTCCCGTTGTCGAGGGATTGGTACCGGAGGCAAGGGCAGGGGTTCCTGGCTGCGTCGGCAATTGAATATCCATTATTTCCGGAATAGACTGGAGCGAACATTGCGTGGAATCACATGAAACTGCGTATACCGTAAACACACCAGTGGTACTCCATGTATGTGATTCGGTAAATAAACTACCAGAGGGTGCCATACCAGAGGCAGGGGAGCGCGTTTCGGGCGAACCGTCACCCCAATTGAAGTTTAAGTAGATAGATTCACCTTCCGGATCAAATGCATCATATGCTCCAAAAGGGTAGGCTTGGTTTTTTGCGCCATAAGTAGTAATCGCAAGAGTATCAAAGAATGGCAGAAGTACTCCAAAAAATACCACCGTACAAAGGGCAAGTATTTGTAGAAAATTTAGTCGCTTCGAAGCGGATACGATGAATAAGGCATTCATGGCATTATGATTTTTTCAACGCGGAGGGCGGAAAAGGTTGTTGACGCTGCGATATTGCTAAAACTTATTACGAATACGTCGTCTCCTCTTTGGAGGTCATCGAACAAGGCGGGCGCACGGACAACGGTTGCACTTTCAGGATTGGGCATTTTAGGGATAGTAATAAGCACGTAAGAGGTAAGCGGCTTTAGAAATATGCTAAGAAGCTCGCCTTCCTGTGCGTAGCCATCCGTGGGTTTCATCGTGAGTTTTCCAACACTCACGCCAATTATTATACCACGCCGCCCCCTTAATTCGGAAGCAAGGACCCCTTGTTTTGGCGGCTGTTCCAGGGAAAGGGGGGTAGGGAGCGCCAGATAATCTTGTTCATGAATACGAGAGATTAAAAGCGCGCTGCCAAGGAGTATCAGGGTGAGAATGGAACCGATTATGGCAATATAGCTTTTTTTCTTAGGTTTTTGCGTCCTCTCCACACAGTAAATATTATGGTATACTAATACTATTGATTCCTTATGTTCCATGCTTTATGAAAAAATCGAAACCCCTCTCTATCCCCGTATGGATTTCCGTGAGCCTCGTGGCACTCATCGGGCTTCTTGCGTGGCTCTTTATCGTCATGAACGCCTCTAAGCCTGACCAGCCGCTTCCCCAAAATTCCACATCTCTGCCGCCGCCTGAAGCGCCCCTGCGCATCACTTCGGTGATAGGCGTGATTACTTCTTTGAGCGCCGATCGCCTCACTCTGCAGGCGGGAAAGACGAATAATCCGCAGCTTGCACGCGATACCGCGCTCACCATTATCGTTCCTGCAGATACCTTGGTAGCTATAACAACAGTGCCTGCGACGATACCCGCGGGAGTAAAGGACGCGAGCAGCCTCTATAGTTCAGTGCAAGGGGCATTGAGCGATCTTAAGATTGGCCAGCAGGTGAATGTGCGCGCAAGGGAAGATGTGCGCGGGGCTTCTGACATTATGGCAAAGAGCATTGAGATCACAATTATTAAGTAAACGCTGACATACGCAGATTCACCCCGCACTTTCCATTCACGACAGCGTGATGAACGCGTTGCCCGAAACGGAGTGGCTTCGCCTTCGCGAGAGCGTCCAATGCGCCTTCGGTGCGCAGAAAGTGCGGGGCAAGCGCGAATTCACGCTGACAATGTGACAAAGTTGTATTGGATTTGACTTCCGCGTTCTTCCGCGATTCAGGCAAGCGTGACGTTCCGCGTCAGTCCGCGATTAATGCCGAAGGCTTAATTTATCAGTAGATAACCCAATTTGGCTTCACGACTTCTAACCTTCGCTCTACGCCCCGGTAGCGGCCAATGCCGGTAATCAACACGCCTATGGGGAGTTCGCTCCCCGTAGGCGTTATTGTATAAGTAGAAGCAGTGGTATCGGTGTTTTCTATTTTTAATTTCGTGTTATTGGTATAACTTGGACTATCGACGGTGACCGTGTGGATTCCAGTGCCCATATAATCCGTCTGCGTCTGGACATTTGATGAGGTTACGATAACCTCTGCGGGCTTTCCGGTGGGCAGAGTCACCTGGACATTAGTAGGATACGCCGCGCCATTCGTGGCAAGGTCAAGATAGAAAACCTTCCCCGGAAGCAGGGTCACCTGAAGCGGATTGGACGTGGTAATTGGATCATTCACACTGCTCACCGAGAGGCTGGTATTGCCTTTGGGGGCGTGGTTTTCGGTGGTGGCGCTTGTGGTGTACGAGGCAATGGGGTTCCCGGGAAGCGGGGTGGCGGTGGCAGTGAGCGCGCCAAGCGAGGCGCTGTTTTTCTCATATTGCCAGAGCGCTCTTTCTACCGCGGTCTCTGCGGCAAAGTAAGCGATTTCAGAGTCGCCGATCGAACGCGAGGAGCGGCTCACGGTCAGGATCATGTCGGTCGCGGCGCTGGTGACGAATATGAGCCCCCCGAGCACGGATAACGCAAGCAGCAGGGAGATGCCTTGATGTGCGGAACGTAGATGGTTTGCTGAAGGGAAGTGACAAGTTTTATTTAAAGGCATATTTCTGCAGAGCATATTTAATCAACAGAACGTTGCGGCACGGTTTGCTGCACGAGCATTTGAGCCGGTTGGTAGAGCGCCGTGCTTGAGAACCGCATCACGATGGTAGCGCGCGGCTGGCCTACGGGAGGCTGTCCTCCCCCGGGGTAGGGCGTGGTCGCGGGGGTGATGTAATAGTTTAAGTCCGTTATTGAAATGAGCGTGGATGAAATTTGCCGTGCGGGCTGTGCGTTTACCGAAACTGTAACAGCTTTAGTCGCCGGCACATAATTGAACACATATTGGTCGCCGCTTGCATTGCGCAGGATGAACTGGGTGGTGGGAGAAGGGATAGTACCTCCAGGGTATGCGGCGTAATCGATTTCCGAAGTGCGGATCATTTTGGCGAGGAATTCCATGACAAACTGCGCTTCTTGCTGCACGCGCGCGAGTGAGAGCACTTTTTTTTCCGCGCGCACCGTGGAGGTGTAAATGCCGAGCGATATCGTGGTGAAGATCAAGAATATGGAGACGGAGACCAGCATTTCAGTCAAAGTAAACCCGCGTAAATGAGCATAAGATTTAGGTTTCTGATACCTATACAAATTTCCAATTTCCAATTTCCAATTTCCAATAAAATCCCAATGCCTAATACCCAATATCCAATTTTGACTTTGGATTTTTGGCTTCATTTGAAATTTGAAATTTGGATTTGGGGTTTTCATGGTATTATTTCCAATCCGTCAAAATCGTCGTTAACGCATACGTATGCACCCTTCCATGTTCAGTCCAGCGCATGGTGGAAACAATCTCCTTTTCCGTGGCAGAGAGCGTATTGATTTTTATTAGTCTCCAGTACGCGGTCGCGACGCCAGAGGTGGCGCGGTATTGATTGCTGTTGAGATAGAGGACGCAGTTGGTGCACGTATGGATATCGGTTCCTCCGTTAAACGTGGCAGGTACGGTGAGCGAGGTGGTCTCCCGGTCAACGATCCATGAAGTGTTTCCCGCAGGCAGGATGGAAAAGCCCGCGACATCCCGGATTGAGCGCACCACTTCTATTCCCTCGCGCGCGAGGTTTACCACGACCACAAGGCTCTCCGTTTGTTTTGAGAAGGCAATAGTGGAGGTGATAAGGGTTAGGCTCGCCGCAATCCCCATGAGAAGAATGCCAATGCTCACCACGGTCTCCACGAGGGTGAAGCCTAAGTTGATGCGGGATGTCTGTTTTATACGATTCATAAGTCACACCACTAAGTACGTTTATAAATCCCAAATCCTGATAATTTTCAATTTTCAAATACCAATTTTCAATTAATTCTCAATGAATCAATGATGCAATGTTTGAAAATTGAATCATTGGAACATTGATTGTCCCGCTCCTTGATTCTTATATCTGAGGTAGGCGGGATCCCGCCTGAGCGGGAGAAATTGAAAATTGAGCATTGAAAATTTTACATTTGATTGGTCATTGCCTGCCTGCGCAGGCAGGGGGCTTGGACATTGGTCATTTATTTGACATTTGAACTTTGAAATTTGGAATTATTGCACCGTGATCTGTCCCGATACCCCATCGAACGAAATGGTTTTTACCTTTTCCGTTTGGGCGCGGTGCGTAAGGGTGATGGTGCCTGACTGTCCTTTCGTGCTATTTACATAGGATTCAGCCGTTGGAAACGTGAAGATGATAGTGAGGGGGCTTGAGGGGGTGACTCCCGTAACGCTCACTTGAGAATTTAGCTTTTCCGTGCGGATGACCGCATCGCATCCGGTGTCGTATTGGTGGAGCGTGGGGGAGCAGGTATCGCCGAAGAGCGTGTAGGTACAGATGCCGCTGGTGCACGGCGAGGTGAGAGTGACTCCGTAGCCGCCGTCAGGCCGTGTCCCGCCGATGAGCTCTCCGGTGAGCGCCCAGAGCTGTGCTTGTCGGATCGATGAGACGAGTTGGTCAGCATTTGACTCGACCGCCAAGCCAAATTGGAATCCCTTGAAGTTTGTCGTATAGAGGAGCGTCATCATGGTAAAAATGCCGATCGCCACGATCATTTCCATGATGGTGAAACCCATCTTAAATGACCTGCGACCCAAGACCAATGACCATTTTTGGGTGTTTGGAGTTTTCATGTAAGGATAAGGTTGAGATACCAATTCAGTATTTGATTACCCCAGAAGAGTGTGACGATCCCCGCGATGGAGAGGAATGTGCCAAAAGCGATACGCGACTGCCATGTTTTATGTTTCGAAAGGAGAAGTGGCAATGCGACTGCTGCGCCGGCCAGATACGCACATGCGAGGGCAAGAAGGATTTGGGGAAATGAAACCGCAATACCGATAAAACCGCCAAGATAGATATCACCCGCGCCGATCCAGCGCCCGCGAGACACTATATACTGTAGACCGAAGAAACTTACCCCTATTATACCAGCGATTGCGAGGGGCAACAACGGCACGCCTATAATGACATTTAAGGGGAAGACGATACACGCCGCGATGAGTATTACGGCATCATAGATCAGCTGGAAGCGTAGATCAGTCACAAAAGTAACAAGAAGCGCGCTGATCACCACCAAGTCACGCAAGAGCGTAAACCAAAGGATGGGTGTTATTCCTAATTCCTGTTGGCGGATGGTTGCGCTCAAAGCAAAGAGGGCTCCTGCAGCAAATTCAACTGCGGGGTATTGCCAGGAAATAGATGTGCGGCAATGGCGGCATTTTCCTCGAAGTGCCACGAAGGAGAGAAGGGGTATAAGGTCGAACCATGGGAGTATTGAGGCACAATGAGGACAGCGCGATCTCCCATTGACCTGCTCTCCCTTAGGAAGGCGACAGATGACGACATTGAGGAAACTGCCGATGATGAGACCGAGGAGGAAGGTTAAAAGTATAACGAGTAATGGCATAATATAAGTTGCTATTTAAAACACACTACGATATAGCGACCTCTGAAAAATCCCAAATCCAAATTTCAAATGACAAATAAAATCCAAAGATCCAAATCCAAATTTGGATTTTGACATTTGGTTATTTATTTGACATTGGGATTTTGACATTTGGATTTTCATTATTGAGCCACCGTTCCTGATGGCTTAAATAATCTCTCGCGTTTGCCGCGAGCGGCGTTGCATCGAGGCTGTAAGCATCGAGGAAGATTTGTTCTGATGCATCCTGGTGGCCTTTTTCAAGAAGTGCGCTCGCGCGGGCATAGAGAATATCAGAGATAAAATCGTCATAGTAGAGATGGCTCTGGAAACGGTCATCTCCAATGTTTCGTATGCTTGGAGTAATGAGGGCGAGATGAGCGCGTTGCGCGGTTTCAAGGTTGGGATAGATACGATAGGCGATGCCGTTTGAGCGGCTTATCAGGTCGCCGTTGAGGGAGGTACCCACCGGATAGAGGGTATACACGGGACGTTGCAATCCTCGCGTAATTTTCCAAATGCGGTTCAAAAGCCTTGCGCGGGCGATAGGAAATGGGAGTTTCATTATTTGCGTGTTTTCCGTGCCCACCGGATGGAAGAGCCGCGAGGAGAGATATCCATAATCCACAATAGCCACATCTGGCCTTATTTTTTTTATCAGTGAGAGATACGCAAGGGTGAATACCTGGCTGTCTGCCGCGGGTTGTTCCGTAAAGAGGAGAAGGACGGCATTGGGTTCAAGGCTTTGAAGAAGTTCGGTTCCCCAGTCAAGGGTAAGCCAGATGTCGCTGCGGTCAGTGGCATGCACGAAACTTATCCATTGGGCGTAAGGAAGGGATAAGAGGAGAAGCATGGCAAGCGCTGCCAATAACGGTTTGAGCGTGAGGCCGCGTCTGAAGAAATAATCCCGCATACGCTCTATAAGAGCCATAATACCAATGCCTGCCCATAAAAATGCCATGAGGTAAGAGGGGATGTAGTAGACGCTATAAATACCCTCGCTTTCGACGATGTACCCTAAACGCCGCAGTATGATTATGAGGACGCTGTTGGAGAGGAATACTCCAAACGTAAGAAAAAAGTAGGAGCGCCTGCGAAACCACAACATGATAAAACCGCAGAGCGAGAGGAGGGCGCCAATAGGATTGAGCTGTTTAAAAAGATCAGCGAAGAAATAGTAAATATAAATTATTTTTTTGAATTTCCACGCATCCTCTATTACATGAGTAGCGAAATCATTGTATGACTTGCGGGAAATATGGCGCCAGAAATCAGCGAGCGTATCAGGGTGGTTCCAGTTTACCAAAGGATCATACCACGCGCGGAATAATATAAAGAGATAAAACGAAAGGCCAATGAAGAATAAAAGGAGGGCGAGCGCGTAGGGGTGGATGTTATAGAGATGAATCTTTAGAAATATGGTTCTATTCCGCCGCGGTTGCCGCATTTCAGGCTGCGGAACTCGGCATATCGCTCGGATTGCTCGTTGTGCAACACGCGTCATCCCGACCAGCGTCGGGATGCGCTCCGCCTCACCAGCCCCAGTCCCGATATATCGGGACACCATGCTGGGGCTGGTTGCGGAGGGTTGCACAAGAGCAATCCTCGCTTGAGCTTTTCCTAACTCTGGTAGTGTCCACAAGCGGGAACGTTTCCAATCTATGGCTAAGATGAATATAAGGTATATGGGCGCGAGGAGGCCCATCATTTGATGGTTGGTGATGGAGAGGCCGTATATAAAGGAAAATAACAGCAGCGTGGCGCGTGAGGGGGCTTGCGCGTAGCGCCAGAGGAGAAGCAGGGTGGCCGCGAGAAGCGCCGCGTTGAGGGTGTAGACCTCGGCAATGACCGCTTGCGACCAGAAGACGGGGGAGAAGGCAAAGAAGAGAGAGAGAGAAGCGGCAATGAGGGAGATAAATGCGGTCGGGTTGCTCGTGGAAAAAATACGCGTTCCCGCCTCCTGCGCGGCGGGACGCTCCGCCTCACCCGCGCAACTCCGCTTCGGCGAAGACCATGCTTGCGCGGGTTGCGGAGGATTTTTTCCATCGATCAGCCCTCCCTTATTTGGTTGCCGCAAAAAGAGGGAAGAGAGGATATTGATAAGGAGAAGCGAGAGTAAAGAAATAGTAACGCTTCCGCAAAATGCGGAAAAAAGATTTACGCGCCATGCGATGTCGCCGAAGGGAGTGAGGAGGGTAAAGAGTTTTCCCAGCACGACATAGAGAGGATACCCGGAGGGGTGGGTGATGCCAAGGCTCGCGACTGCCGCAATAAACTCTCCCGAATCTTCGAGGCCTACCGTGGGGGAAAGGGTGAAGAGGTAGACGGTGAAGCTAATGACAAATACTATCAATGCAATAATGAAAGCAGGTCGGATTTTATAACGGCTCCATGCGTGTTGTTCGTTAGTAATTTCCAATTTCCAATTTCCAATTTCCAAATAATGCTTCAATTTATCAATTTTCAAATGTTTGAAAATTGAGAATTGATAATTGAAAATTGTGTGAAAGGACTTGGTCATTGGGATTTATGGATATGGGGGCAATGATGCCGTCGATACCAATATTGTATGGTGAAGATTAATAATGTGAACCAGGCAATTCCAGAAACAATCGCTCCCCAGAAAAAGTATTGGGAACGGTATTGAAATTCTATACGGTGCTCTCCTTCCGGCACGATAATTCCTTGGAATGCAAGGTTGACTGGGAAAATTGCAGTTTCTGCGCCATCAATGGTCGCGCGCCAGCCCGGGTACCATGATTCATTGAGTACGAGGAGCGCATTGCCGTCTGTTTCAGTGAGGATTTTGTATAAGCCTTCTTGGGTGTGTGTGATGGCGGCTTGGTAATTACTAGCATTAAGCGACGGCAGTGAGGAATATTCTGCTAATGCAATGTTTGCGTCAAAGTCATTTTGCGAAAGTGCGGAAGTGGCTTCATCTTTTGATGAAACCGCGATTGCGCGAGCGGTAAGATATGCTCTTTGCTGCACACGGGTGAGTTCGTAAATATAAATAGATTCACTAGCCTCATTGAGTATAATGTGCGCTGTTTCATTGATTAACGGGGAGTCAAGCAGTACAGGAGAAAGAATGTACTTTACATTCGCGAGCCCCAAGAGCGAGAGATTATGGTCTCTCATATGGTATGCATATTTCGATATTGCAGGAGTTTGTTTAATGGTAATGGTGTCGAATACATTGTTATGGGCAATATCGAAAAATTTATTGCTGCGGTCAAGAGGGAGCGGTGAATAGTCGGGAAGCGATTCAACGCGATAGAATAGGCTGTGGTCCGGCGGGAGCAGTTCGCGTACATTTTGCAGCCAGAGAAGATCATTTTGCCAGCCTCCCTGTATGTTGATTAACTGCTGATAATATTGTCCTGTGAAAAAAGTGGTAAAGCGAAACCCGTTTTGTTGAGAAAGGAATTCAGCGGACTGAGGTGTTTTTTCCCACACTTTGATTTCCAACCTATCCATGGCGTTGTAATGGTAGCCGAATACCATAAGGTCGAAAAATGCGGCGCAAAGCAATGCAATGCCTATGAATGAGACAATCCTTTTTGAGAATATGATTTTTTTGATGTGCAGAAGCGCATCGAGCAATTGCTGGAATGCAAATCCCGCCAGGACTGCGATTGAAAAATCCACCCAAAGCAGGTATCTTCCGGGGATGCGAAACGAGGAAAACCCCGGTATCCATTTGAAACACCATGCATACACCGGATAGTATTTTCCCATCGCAAGGAAAATGGCAAAAAGCAGCGCACCGAGCCAGATTAGCTGGCGCCAAGCCCGTTTCCAGATGATAAAAGGAAGAGAAGCTGCGGCTAAAAATAAGGGAATGAGCCCGACATACCCGATATTTTCCCAGAAGAGACCTACTTTATTAATAAGCTCATTCCACGAGTCGGTATAGGAGAGGTAGGCAGGATTGCCAAAAGCAAAGGGCTCGAGAAAGGTAAGGAGGCTCTTTGGGTGGAACGGAAAGTTGGTCGCAAATGAAAATGAAGAAACGAGTTCGCGCGTAGAATAGTGCACCAGTTCCCACGTGGGCAAGATTTGCACTGCGGAGAGCGCGGCAAGGGCGATCGCGGCAACCGCCGCAAATCTCACCCAATTGCCTATAAGATGCAAGCCTTGGACGAGGCGTTCTTTCCATGAGTGAGAGGCAATGAGTTTCTGGAAATATGCGCCGATTATGTAGAGAATACTGGTGAATGCAAGGAAGAGGATAGTTTGGTAGACCACCTGTGAAGACCCGGCAAAGAGCATAAGCGCAAGCACGGCACCTAGCGCCAGCGCTTGCCTTGGTGAACGCGTTGCACGATAGCGGGAGACACAAACAAACGCAAGAGGAGTGAGCGAGGCTGACATGAAATAGACGACATGTTTTAGATGCCCCACGAAATAGCCGCTAAAGGCAAAGGTAATACCCGCGAGAGTCGCTCCCCATTCCTTGATGCCGATCGTGCGGCAATACCAGTACATCGCCAAAGCCGCGATGAGCGCATGAAGGGGGAAAAGTGCAGCAAATGCTTTTATAGGAGGCAAGATGAGGAAGAGCGCTTGGGTTAGAGGATAAAAAAAGGAGCTTGCGCCATTTGCGAACAATGGATAACCGCTCCCAATCCGCGAGGTCCAAAGGGGAGCAGAAAATTCCTTGAGTCTCTCGGCAGAGTATGCAAGATAGGGAAGATGCACCTGGAGAAGATCAGACCCTGCGGGGTCGCCGGAAAAGGGGACCGCTTGCAGCGTCACCTGCGGCCAATAATAAATTACTACTGCGAGGAAGAGGAACAGGAATGGCGATAGATGGGCAATTTTTTCTTTATATAGTGTGAAAGAAGGCGACATGAGTATACCGGATTAAATTTTAAGAAATGAATGATGTGGTCAGTGGAGAATTTAGTGATTAGACGTTAAATCATCGATCGAGGATTTTACGTCTTGTAGAATATAATGAAATAGCGTAGACCGCTAAGTAAGGTGGAAATGGCGTGTCAGTTCTTCCATTCCATCGAAGTACTCAATTCTGAGGAAGCGCACATAGCGCCCGACGTCATAGTAGTCCACGATCGCATTTATTTCGTCACGGCATTCGTAGGGGTATATCCATACACTCAAGTTGAGATAATGGAAACCGAGCTGTTTCAGTTTCCAACGCAGGGCATTTCTCGCTTTATTGAAGTTTTCTGGTATATCAAAAATCACCACCCGCCATTTTCCATCCCATCGCGGAGGTTTTTGTATGGTGAGTTGAGCGATATGTTTCTTTTGGAGAAGCTTCTTTCCCGTGTCGGTAAGGGTGTAGTTCCATTCGGATCGTTTGCTTGCGCGGCGTATGCAATTCTTTTTCTCAAGAAGTTTCAGTGAGCGTTTCACGCGGTCATGGCGGAAACGGTGTGCATTGCCGTTGATATCAAGTATCTGCACTATGTTGGGGGCGACGAGAGCAACCGTGAGAAGCGCGCCTGCGCCAAGGATGGGGAGAATAATATTACTAATGACATCTTTTACTTTTTTCTTATCCATAAGATAAATTTTATGCAATAATAGTATACCAGCATTTATTGAATAATACTATAAATAATCGGTCGACGATTTTACGTCAAGATTCTCAACGCAAGTAATCATTGTGTTTGGAGGGAAGGATAGAATATGACGTAAAATCATCGATCGATGATTATAGGTAAGCTATTTAGAGTGTGAGGCGTTATGAGACGAAATGAGGTGCGGCATAGAGTAATTATTATCGTATATTTTGTATCGTACATCACATGCATCGTATAAAAAAATCAGGCAGGGCTCCTTAGTCCCTGCCTTTACTGATGAGTTATTACAGTATTTAATTTCAATTTTCGAATGGATTCGCAGTAGGGTCTCTTTCTAATCCAAGGTGCTCGAGCAGGCACCACAAACCACCAGCACCGACGTTGACTAGGTTGCCCATATTACGTTGGTCATGTTGTTTAAGGAATTCGTTTATTTCGAGGAGAGGATAGAATACTAGACCTTCATGTTCGTATCGATCCTGCGCTATTGACCACCGTGCTACCACTTGTCCAGAAGTAAGGTTTGGTTCAGCCAAATACCAGATATTTAATAGATTCTCTCTGGTATACTCGGTGATAGCGAATAGTTTAGGGGGATTTACGAAATCATAAGGACCGATTCCGAGCTCACGATAGAGTTCGGAATATGGGCTACGTTCGTCCCATCGTAGGCTACCCGCTGACGCTGTCATGAGCATTCCCGGTCGTGCGCCACTACTCCACCGTTTACCAATAACCACCTCAGCGTCCAATGTGAGTACGATTACGTAAATGGAGAAAGTTAGCATACCGAAAGCTGCCATATTATCCTTTCTCCAGAGATCCACTGCCAAACTATGCATTGGTAAAGTATCGAAAGTAAACAAATTGCCTTGTACCTTGCATTGACTCTGGAACGAGGCTACAACAACATCGTTCCAAAACGGCGTCGTTATTTTATTGAGGTCGTCATCTTTGGCATTAAACGCATTGTCGCCGGATGAGAGGTTGAGCAGATTGCGAGTTGCAGTTCGCCATTCCATATCGCTCAGCATGAATTCACGGATAGAACTAAACTGAGACCCAGTGAAGTGACGTGCGTTCGGTGGGTATACACTAAATATCTTTTTTGCTGTCGCGAAGGAAACCTCAATCATACCCATCGGCTTGATGAAGCGTTTCAATTGGGAGTTAGCGGTTGTGTGGTCGATCAACTTAGGTTTTAGTGACTGACCGGGTGGTGCAACAAGAAGTTTTTTCATTTTTGTTTCTCCTTAAAAAGCTGTGTTTGGATAACCGACTCCTCAAATTTCAAAGGTCGGAATGATTTTTTTAGCTACCGTGCTGGTTTGCGGTAACCGAGGCCGTGGAGGCCGAATATGGTTAAGATCGCATAGGCGATTAACCTTAACGGACCTCTTGTCCACCAACCGTCTGAATGCTGATCAAACGGCACCCAGCCGGTGGGGACTACCTCCACCCTGAACCCATAGCGCCGCAAAAGGCGGGAGCATTGGAAACGGTGGAGTGGATGCGCGACTAGTTGAATTCTATCCACGTCGTACTCCTTAAGGAATGGAATAGCGCGTTGTATCACCTTTTCCGTGTTGATATATTTCTTAGAGGTGATAATAAAATTCGACTTGGTTACGCACTTGTCCAGGGGGGACTGGACTACGACGAAGTCTTCTGGGTATTGACACGAAACCTTGTCAATAATTTCTCCAAGAGCAACATTGGACGCGCCAGGTCCATGCTCTTGGGAACCCCCGAACGAAAAACCGAAAATCGCTTTCAAGATTTTTCCTCCTACGTTAATGTATGTGATCTCCGAATAATCGGATGTGAATTGTCAAAGAGCACCATTACCTTAGTTGAGAAGGGGTGTGGAGTCAATGGGGGATAAAAGAGAATGGTGCAAAATAAAAAACTCTCCAGAAAGGAGGAGGTTTGGAGAGCGATGCGAACACCCTCTTTTAAATCTCTCCCTTACTAGGGAGAGAACGAGGGATGCTTCGGTAATCCTTCGACTCGGCTCAGGATGACATTGTTTAGTATGGCGAGCGGAGTGCCTTTAATTTTTTTTCCGATGGTCGTTGATGACCTCGCGGGTGATGGAGCGGGGGCGCTGTTTGACTTCCTCAAAGATTTTTGCGAGGTATTCGGCGATGACACCTAAAGAGAGGAGTTGGATCGCGCCCAGAAAGAGTATGACAATAAGCGTGGTGAGGAATCCGTGGGGCGCAGGATAGAAGAGCGCGAGGACCACATAGACGAGTATTGCGAGCGCGGCAATGCCGGTAACAAGAAGCGCGATAAAAGAAATCCATTCCAAGGGAAGATAGGAGAATGAAAATATCGCGCGTTTTGCCCAGCGCAGGTTTTTCCAAAAGCTGTTGGTTGATTTTCCCCAGTAGCGTTCCGGCCGCACATATTCTACGCCAGTTTGTTTAAATCCTACCCATGCGCGCAATCCCCGCAGCAGCCTGTCGCGCTCTGGCAAAGCGTTCATCCATTCCACTGCCTTGCGGTCAATGAGGGAGAATTCCCCCGCGTCAATCGGCACCTTCATGTACGAGAGCTTATTGAAGAGCACATAGAACTGGTGATAGAGCCACTCGTTAAGTCTTCCCATGCTTTGTTCGCGGCGGCGGCGTACGCCGTATACCACCTCCCAGCCTTGAAGCCATTTTTCAACAAATTGCGGAATTATTTCCGGCGGATCCTGCAGGTCGCCATCCATAAGGATCACCGCGTCGCCCAGCGCTTGCTCCATACCGGCGGTGAATGCCGCTTGCGCGCCAAAGTTGCGTGATTGGATAATCACGGTAAGATGCGGGTCTTTGTTTGCAAGCTCCCGGAGTAATTCTTCAGAGCGGTCAGGGCTTGCGTCGTTTACATAAATGATTTCCCAATGCGGCGTGATGCCTGCAAGCGATTTGGAGAGCCGCTCGTAAAGGGCGGGGACGTTCCCTTCATCGCGATAACATACCACTACTGCCGAGAGCATTTTATTGGTGAGCATATAAGGAAGGTATTAATAGCATGTCTCTTTGTTATAATTTAATCACTAAGCACTGGTTCGTGGCTAACTCAATGACTGTTTCCGTTTTGTCAGAGTAAAAGTCTTGAAATGCCGCCTTCACGCCAATAATATCATTATAATCATGTGAGAGAATTATGCCACCTTTTACCATTTTCGGGTAAAAAAAGGATAGGCAATCAAAAGTAGTATTATAAATGTCAACATCAAGATGGACAAATGCAAATGTTGCACTATTCACAAAATGGGCAGTCTCATCGGGAAAAATTCCTTTATACATCCGTACGTTAAAGTAAGGAAAAAGTTTGCTTTTCACCTTCTCGTAACTGGAGGCATATTGCCCTTCAGTTATTAATGCGTCTTGGGCGCTGATCTTCTGTTTCGGGAGTCCCTCGAAGGTGTCAAAAAGATGGAGATTTTTTTCTGCTTTTGCTTCGCATATAAGCTGGGCTGATGCGCCTTCAAAAACGCCCACCTCCGCGAAATCCCCCTGTAATTTCTGCGCAGCGCGCGCGCATGCCCACAGCTGGTAGGCCTCGAAGTTTGTGAGGAGCAGGGTGTGGTGGCGGCGGATTTTTTTTATCGTCTGAATCGCTTCAGGGTTTTTATAGTAGGAAAGCAGGAATAATTCATAGAGATTGGGCGGAATCCGGATGAGATTTGCGATTGTTTTTGCGACAGGATTTTTCGCATTCATGAGCATGCGCAGTATTTTTTTCATAGACATTATACTCAATTGCTATTCAAATTCCGATTCCATCGTCATTCCCGCCCCGTATCACGGTACGGGGTAAACTCCGGCGGGAATCCAGAAAATTAAAGTAAAATCGATGTTTTGTTTGTTTTTTGTGTCTGGATTCCAGATCAGGTCTGGAATGACAATCGGAACTGGGTTGACAATTTAGTATACATTAGGCAATGAGCGCTACTTTAACAATTTTTGACTTAATAAGGCAAACAGTTTATCAGGGAGCAGGAGGCTTGCGCGATAGAGGGAGGTGGAGAGAAAGGGAAAGTAGGAGACCGTGTTCGGTTGTGCCATTGTTTTTATTATATATTGGGCAGCTTGGTCTGCTGAAGGGGTAAGGAAAGATTTTTTCCCTTCCCACATGGAGGTGAGGATGGGGCCGAAGATGATAGTAGAGAAAAGAACATTTTCCTGGCGATAGCGAAGAGAGAGGCTTTTCATCGCGGCAAGAAGCGCTGCCTTGCTTGCCGGGTAGCCTGCGCCGCGCGTGCTTCCGCGGTAGACTGCCATCGAGCCGAGGGTAATGAATTGGCCGCGGCGCCGTGTGAGAAAATGCGGAAGGAGCGCATTGATCACGTGAAAAACTCCGAACAAATTTACTTCAATTATCTTTTTAAATAATGGCAAATCAAACGCCGGGCGGATGTCATCAGGAAAGATGGCTGCGCCGAGGACGGCGATGTCGGGAATCCAGTTTTGTTCAATTAAACTATTCACGAGCTGCGTGAGCGCATGCGGGTCGGCGACGTCGCACACGCGGGTGATGAACCGCGGAGATTTGAGTTCTTCCCGCAGCGCGGCAAGCTCCGGTTCGCGGCGGGCAATGCCGAGAACATCGTGATTTGCCGCGACGAGTTGCTTAACCAGCGCTCGGCCGATGCCGGATGAAGCGCCCGTAACTAAAATTTTCATAAAATACGAAATACTAAACTCTAAACTCTAAACAAATCCAAAAATCAAAATGATCGAAACTTAAAATGTTTTGAATTTTATATTTTGAGCTTGTTTAGTCCCGCACCTTGAATATTATTATCTAAGGTATGCGGGATCCCGCCTGGGCGGGAGATTTCGGATTTACCAATTCAATTATCGTATCTCTTATTTGCTCCGGATTCAGACCGTGCGTGCCGCGAAGGTATACCTGGGTGCCGATGGTCTCAGGGAAAGAGTCACGCACCCCGATCCGTTTGAAGCGGGGATTATACGGCGATTCCGCAAGCACTTCTGCTACCGCACTTCCCAAGCCCCCATAAATGGTATGCTCTTCCAGCGTGACAATTGCGGGCACCCGCTGCGCGATATCACGCAGTAAATCCGCATCGAATGGTTTAATCGTATGGATGCTCACGAGCATCGGGGATATTCCCTGGGCTTTCAGCATGCCCGCTGCAGCCAATCCTCCTTCCAGCATGGTGCTCGTGGCAATGATGGCCACATCTTTGCCTTCTTCTATAATGATACCCTTGCCCACGGAAAAAGTGGTACCTGGTTTATGCACGGCAGGCTCTCCCCGTTTCCCAAGGCGCAGATACGTGGGGCCGGGGAGCGAGGCTGCCGCGCGCACCGCTTCGCTTGTTTCCCAAGGGTCGCCGGGACAGATGACGGTCATGCGGGGAAGCGCGCGCATGATGCTGATGTCTTCAATCGCGTGATGGGTCGCGCCGAAATAGCTATAGCTGTAGCCGCCCCCCACGCCGACAATGTTCACATTCAGATTTTGGTAGCAGAGATCATTCCTGATCTGCTCATAGCAGCGCATCGTGGCAAAGGGGATGATCGAATAGGCGTATACGATTTTACCCGTAAGTGCGAGTCCTGCGGCGACGCCGATCATGTTCGCCTCCGCGACGCCAATATTCAGGTAGCGGTCAGGGAATCTGATCTTAAATTCATCAAACACATTGAAGCCAAGGTCGCCCGTGATGACCATAATGCGCGGGTCTTCCTGCACAAGTTCCGTCAGAGTCTTGACGAATGCGTTACGCATATTTTACAAAAATTGTGATATTGGTTATTAGAAAATTGAAAGTATACTAAGTTGCTAACCAAATTCCGATTACGTCATCCCCGACCGAGATCGGGGATCCAGAAAAAACATAAAAAACGATCGATTTTCTGTTTGTTTTTGTTATCTAGATTCCCGCCTGCGCGGGAATGACAATTAGTAAAACGGAATTAGAACAGCAATTGAGTATAGTAATGGAAAGTAGAAATTGGAAATGAGAAATCGTAGTTTTAACTTTCTATTTTCCAGTGTTCCTAACCATTCACAAATTTCCAGTAACAAGTTTCCTGCCTTTCATAATATGTGTGTAATTATTCTCCTGCATCTAACTCATCGACTGCCGCGGTTAATTGTTGTTCATTAGGCGTATGGTAATGCCACTCCATTTGGTTTTCCATGAATGACACGCCTTTGCCCTTTATGGTATGGGCGAGGATGAGTGTGGGTTTTCCCTGTCGTAAGGGAAGGCGGTCGAACGTGGCGACGAGCGCAGGGATGTCATGGCCATCCAGCTCCTTCACCTCGAAACGGAAGGCGCGCCATTTGTCCGCGAGCGGTTCCAGGCTCATCACCTCTGCCACCGCGCCGTAACTTTGGATTTTATTATAATCAACGATGGCGACGAGATTATCCAATCCAAAGTGCCCCGCAGAGAGCGCCGCTTCCCAGGTAGAGCCTTCGTCGCATTCGCCGTCTGAAAGGAGCACATATACTTTGCTTTGCGGCTGGTCCTTTTGGAGCGCGAGCGCCATGCCGACGCCGATTGAGAGGCCATGCCCCAGTGATCCTGTGGACGCTTCTATGCCCGGCATTGCCGTACAGGTAACATGCCCGGCGAGCATGCTCCCGTCTTTTATATAGTGTTGCAGGACATCTGGCGAGCAAAAGCCGCGCTTCGCTAGCGTGACATAAAGCGCCGCCACGCCATGCCCTTTACTCATAATGAAGCGGTCGCGCGCAGGCCAATGGGGGTTTTGAGGGTTAATGCGGAGGGAGTGGAAATAGAGCGCGGCGAGAATGTCGATACAGGAAAAACAGGAGCCCACATGGCAGCTTTTTGCATCCGCAATCATGCGGAGGGTCTCTTTCCTGATGTCGCGGGCGATTTGTTTCAATTTTTGTACATCTCGTTCTTCCATAATATTAAGATATACGTTCAGTATTCTGGTTTTATCCCGCCGCGGTTGCCGCCTTTCTGGCTGCGGAACTCGTCCCGCTCCGCGGGACTCAAACAGTCCTCGCGGCGAAACGCGGCAACACGCCTGCGGGTTATACATCTAAATGGTTATTTATATTAGATACGCTGCGCGATGAGATAAAAATTTCCCGCCGGGATGGTAAGTTTAATCTCGCTCATATTAAACGAAAGGAGCAATTTAAGCGAGCGATGCTTCAACGGTAAGGGAAGGGGAGCAAGTTCCGCCCAGTGGCGCAGTGTATGAGTGTTCCATACTGCGCCTACTTCTAAGATACGGAAATGATGCAGGGAGGCGAGTGCCGCTATAGTTTTGGCACTAAACAGATATGGATGTTCGATGTCGATGATGGGGGATCGCGCGCCAAGCAAGCGATTCGTGAGCGCGCTCCAGTTGTGGCTGATGATGAGCAGGATACCGCGCGGTTTGAGATGCCCATGCAGGGTGTCCAGGCAGAGCGCGGGATCATCCATATGATCAATGACTTGGAAAAGGCACGCGTAATCAAACGTGGACGCTCTGAAGTTCTCGCGCCGGTAGAGCCCTTGGACGATATGAGGCTTTATTTCAGGATCAGCAGCGGCGATCGCTTCTTGTCCCGGCTCCACACCCTTCACTTCATTTAATCCCATCCTGCGCGCTTCGGCAAGGAAGAATCCATCTCCGCACCCGATTTCAAGAAGTGATCCCTTTGGATTGCCATAACGCATGGCGCGGCGGAGGTAGCGGCGGTAGGTGGCGATGAGGCTGGGTTTATCCGCAGCGTAGGTAATTGTGCTCCCTTCGTAAAGCCGCTCCAATTCCTGCGGCTCAAGGATAGGATCTGCGCGCACCAAGCCGCATCGGGTGCAGCGCACCGTGCGGTAACGGATGCGGTCAGGGAGGCGGCGCGCGGAGAACGTCGCGCTGGTTAAATGCTCACGGCTAAAATTTGCTTCATAGAGAAGCGTATCGTATTCGTTTGTGGCGCAAATGGCGCAGAGAGTGGCGCGCATATCGTTCATTATAGGATATTACATCAAGAGAGAATAGGGTACGGGAACTGCTTACTTCACTTTACATTACCCAAGAACACTTCGGGAACTGACAATTTTGTTCGGCGTCGCGATCAAGCAGCTTGATGCGCCTTTCCGCCTCAAAAATTGCAGCTCCCTCGCTATTTTAAGACATGGCCTGTGAGCAGTTACACCGGTTCGCATTTGATTTTTATTGAATTTTTCGATACGCTACGTACAGATATTGAGCATATGCCCGCCTAAATTTTACGGGTAGAAAACTATTTTGTCCGTCGTACTATTACTATGGTATTTATTGGGTCACGCACTTTTTCAGTGCAAAACTTAGGCGGGTATGGATTTACCAGTCATAGAGTTAAAGATTTTAGATTGGTGGCGGGAAAATAAGATATTTGAGAAATCAGTGGAGAAACCCGCTTCTCGCGGCGATTTTGTGTTTTATGAAGGCCCGCCGACGGCAAACGGCAAGCCCGGGATTCATCATGTGCTCGCGCGCGCGTTTAAGGATATCATACCCCGCTTCAAGACTATGCAGGGATACCGCGTGGTAAGGAAGGCGGGTTGGGATACGCACGGCCTGCCGGTGGAGCTGGAAGTGGAGAAGCAATTGGGTTTGAAGAACAAGAAGGAGGTGGAGGCGTATGGCATCGCCGCATTCAACCAAAAATGCAAAGAGTCAGTATGGAAATACAAGGACGAGTGGGAAAAGCTCACCGCGCGCATGGGGTTCTGGGTGGATATGGAGCATCCATATGTGACCTATACCGCGCCTTATGTGGAGGCGCTTTGGGGCGTGATTAAACTTTTCCATGAACGCGGGCTTCTTATTGAAGGGCACAAGGTCGTGCCGCACTGCCCTCGGTGCGGGACGGCGCTTTCGAGCCACGAATTAGCATTGGGGTATCAGTCGGTGAAGGATCTGTCGCTTACGATTAAATTCGAAATCCTAAATCCTAAATCCGAAATAAATTCAAAATTCAAAATTCCACATGACGGAAAAGTTTTTATCTTATCTTGGACTACTACACCATGGACGTTACCAGGGAATGTAGCATTAGCGGTTGGTGAAAATATTAACTATGTAATGGTAAGACGATTTACTGGTGAATGGGACAAGGCTGGGAAGGCAATTTATGACATTGTAATACTCGCGCAAGATATATACGAAGAACTTGAAAAAGTATCAGCATCGTTAAAGGCAGAACCATTCCATTTTCTTTTCGATGAGACACCAGGTGGACGCGAAGTTACACTAATGCCACAAGTCCTGTCGGAATTTAAAGGTAAAGAGTTAGTTGGATTAGAATACGAACCGCTCTTTAATGTTCCGGCTCTAAAGTCGTCAATATCATATAAGGTATATGCTGCCGACTTCGTGAGCACCACGGATGGGACAGGGGTGGTGCATACGGCGGTGATGTATGGTGAGGATGATTATAATTTGGGCACGGCGGTGGGACTACCGAAGAAGCATACGGTTGACGAGGCAGGATTGTTTAATGCGGATGCGCCGGAATTTGTGCGCGGGAAGTTTGTGAAAGATCCGGAAACGGAGAAATTGATTATTGCCGATTTAGAGAAGCGCGGATTGGTATTTAAGAAAGAACTTTACGAGCATGATTATCCTTACTGCTGGCGGTGCAGAACGCCGCTCCTTTACTATGCTAAGCACAGCTGGTTCGTGGCGATGTCAACATTGCGGAATGAGCTGATTGAAACTAATAATCAGATTAATTGGGTCCCAGACTATATAAAGGAGGGGCGGTTTGGCGAGTGGCTGCGGGAAGTGAAGGATTGGGCGTTTTCGCGCGAACGGTATTGGGGGACACCACTGCCCATTTGGAGGTGCCAAGGGAGCCATAGAACACATAACATGGAACATGAAACAATTGATTCAGGATCCATGATACATGATACAGGCCTGAGTGGCTGCGGCCGCGTGGAAGTAATCGGCAGTGTGGCTGAACTGGTGCAGAGAGCAAGGCTCAAGAACCGCTACATTTTCATGCGGCATGGCCGGGCAGTATCGAATGTGAATGATATTTGTAATGGATCTGTGGAGATTTCTCAATCGTATCCATTGGTTGAAGAGGGTATTGCGCAAGTGCGCACTACAATAACTACATTAAAAAATGAGAAGATTGACGCGATTTATTCTTCTGATTTTTTACGGACGCAGCAAACCGCGGAAATGATTGCGAAAGAATTAGGTGTGCCAGTTCTGTATGACGCAAGGATTCGTGAGTACGCAGTGGGGGTGTATGAGGGCAAATCAACTGCTGAATATAATCGGGAATTCCCAAGTGTCAGAGAGAGATTTCTAAAGAAGCCAGAAGGAGGAGAGACGTATGGGGAGATATTAAAGAGAATGGCCGACTTTATGAAAGGGCTTGAAAGCGGACACGAGGGGAAAACATTCTTAATCGTCTCTCACGGTGATCCGCTCTGGATTTTGATCTGGGCACTGAATGGAAGCCCGGGAGCGCTTGATAATTATACTTACCCAATTAAAGGAAATCCGATAATGGTTGAGAGCGGCATATTTTTAACCAATGCACTTGGCGAAGCTGATCTGCATCGTCCGTTCGTAGATGACATTATTTTTCCCTGCACGTGCGGCGGCGTGATGCGCCGCGTACCCGAGGTCGCAGACGTATGGTTTGACTCGGGCGCCATGCCGTTTGCGCAATATCCGGAGAATATCGAGGCATTAAGTCAGGAAGGCACTAAGTCATTACGTCAGTTTCCGGCTGATTATATTTCCGAGGCGATCGACCAGACGCGCGGCTGGTTCTATACCCTCCTCGCGGTATCGGTGGCGCTGGGCAAAGGCGCGCCCTACAGAAATGTAATATGTTTAGGCCACATACTCGATGCGAAAGGAAAGAAGATGTCGAAATCTCTTGGCAATATTATCGTGCCAGAGGACGTATTCGCG
Organism: Patescibacteria group bacterium; assembly: GCA_041645165.1. Taxonomy (NCBI): domain Bacteria; species Patescibacteria group bacterium. Next base: position 22,546 of record JBAZQN010000016.1, read on the forward strand.
AAATATGGCGCGGATGCGGTGCGCTGGTATTTATTTACCGTGAATGATCCGGGGCTGCCGAAACGATTTGATGAGAAAGAAATAATGGAAATAGTCAAGAAATTTTTCATGATTCTTTGGAACGTCGTTTCGTTCCATGAACTCTACCCCCCTGAACAGTTTAACAGTTTGTCTGTTTCTCAGTTGGTCAGTTCGAAAAATTTAGGAGCTCTTGATCGCTGGATACTGGCTCGTTTAAATCAGCTCATTGCGCTGGTGACCGAGCGGCTTGAAGCGTATGATGTCACACCTGCGGGGCGCGCGATTGAAGAGTTTGTTACTGATCTTTCTACTTGGTATGTGCGCCGCAGCAGGGAGCGAATGAAGACAGGCAGTGAAAGCCGGGCGGTGCTGCGCTATGTGCTCATAGAATTTTCAAAACTCATTGCGCCATTTATTCCCTTTACCGCAGAAGCACTCTGGCAGAAGATACATGGAACACAAAACATGGAACATGGAACAGAAGGATCGGTGCATTTAGCGGATTGGCCGCAGGCGGGTGAAATTGATAAGGAAGTGCTCGTACATATGGACGCCGTGCGCAAAGTGGTCGAGGTAGGGCTCGCGGCACGCGCGGCCGCAAAAATCCCCGTCCGGCAGCCGTTGCAACGCGCGAGTATCAAGTATCAAGAATCAGGCATTAAGGAAGAGTATGCCGACATTTTGAAAGATGAACTGAATGTGAAGGAAGTAGTGTTTGAAAAATCAACAGGGCCGTTAAGCGTCGAGCTCGATACGCATTTGACGGAAGAGCTCAAGCTTGAAGGCATGAAGCGGGAATTCATCCGCGCGGTAAATAATTTGAGAAAAGAAGCGAAGCTGACTATAAAAGATCAGATAGTGCTCTCGGTGCAGAAGACGCCGATCTCGGAGCAATTAATTAATACTTATAAAAATGACCTTCTCAAGGCTACGATTTCCTCGGAGGTGCGTTTTGTGGAAGAAGTGGCATCCACGCGACATGCACAGGTTAAATTGGGGGGAGAGGATATAGTTTTTGGCTTCTAACCTCGTTGTAGTGTCGGAGCTTGCCTGCCCCGTAGTGAAACGAAGTTTCTACTACTTGGGGTCTCCGACCAATCGGTGGCAGACCAGCTGCTACGCTACAATTGTTATTGTTATGCGGCCGAACGGCGGATATACCTTCTTTTTATAGCTAGAAAACGAAAATTATAAACATTTATGGCTCAATCGAGCCATTTTTTGTTTTATAAGACCTTGACAGGTATGTTCCTAAGAGTATAATAGCGTGTTATTTAAGAATTTTTAAAATAAATCGGACAATTCAAGAGGAGAGAGTCGGTGGCGCAGACACCGCAATATCTGCACCCCTATTTTGTAGGGGAATTATCTTTGCGTTTTAAGCAGACTCTTTCCTGTTGAGAAAGAGTCTGTTGTGTTTCAAACCTTCATTTCTAGTTTGGGAATGGAGGATAGACATTAGGCTAGATCAAAAGGATTATTGTTGGTTGATCCAGCTCTATGTTTAAAAAATAGTAGAACCAGGCCAACGAGATGGCCTGTAGCGTGAGACGGTACGTAAACAAAAGAATTAAACGAAAGGACAGGTGGTTTTTATGGCGGTAATCGGGGAGTAGAGGGCGGTATTACTGAGACTGCAACTGACTTGAATAAAGTCTTAATGATTGCATAGTGATGCCTTCTAAATCCCCGATCGGCCCTACTATTATAAAAAAAGGGTGCAGGCTGACCTAGAAACAGAAACAGCCCAGGCGAAAGCCTTCCCGCGCGGCAGGCTAACCGCGGACGGGAAAAAAAGAGTGGATGCAATGATGCCTCGCATCCACTCGTTATCCAAATTCACGATTTTATTAGATGGTGGTTTTGGATAACGATTCGTGACAGCTCTTTGATAATTGAGAGGACAATATGCCGGGTGGCGAATTGGTAGACATCGCGGATTAACGCGTACCATACGCAGACCCGCCTGCGCGGGCAGGTCAACGCAGATGTTGACCAGCTCGCCATTCGGCAAAGTTAATTAAAGCTCCGCAAGGCGATCACGGAGAGGTCTAATATAATTGGTCGCCAACGAGTCATCTGAGCTAAGTAAGCAACTCAGATGAACTGAAAAAAGAACAAAAAACCAAAGAAAGGAGCGACTCATGGTCGTTCAATTTCATGACGGCCGCTACCATAGTGCCCTTAACATGGGACCAGGGAAGGATGGGAGCGGCGACCTCTACCTTCTTCCATTTGAGGAGGGAGAGGTGTATGTAGTTTTTACCGAACATGGGGGACGCGTGACGAGTAAAACCTCGCACATCGAGGTGCCTTGTTCGTTGGAGGGGAAGCGTTTGCCGGTGCTATGGGGCGGTACGGTGGGATCCAGGAAAGGTCTTCAGGTTTTCCAGATCACTGCCCATAGAGGGGTTACTTCCGGTTACTCAACGTATATTCTGGAGAGAGTTTCCACCAGGATAGTACGAGTTGCTCGGCCGGAGAGTGGTAAAAGTATAAGCCCGGAAGCTGAAGCATGGGCGCACAAGTTCTTAAACGCCCGTCATAAACGCGCAATCTTCGTGTTTGACCCTGACCACCAACAGTGGAAACGTGAACGCGAACCGCAAGGTGGTCTTTTCGGGGGCGATCCTAGGGACGATGAAAAACCGTATCGCGACGGTGAGATCAGAACCGCGACCCACCGGATCGACATCGAGCCTGGAAAATCGAGTGAACTCGACAATGTCCACGGTCAGGACAGGCTCATCGAGCTTTTTCGGAAAGCTCGAATCCCGATGATGCAGTACGAAGGCTGCATCTCAGACAAGTTCGAAATTTTGTCAACCAATCTTGACGGTTGGCGGAATTTCAATGGTATGAATTGGTTCACGTGGAAGGGATTTGGATCATGTGTCCTTATCAACTTCTACGGTGCACCCGTTGCGTTCGTCTCTATTCATCAACACGATCGGCATAGTAATCCAGACTGGATGAATGAGATGGGGAATCTACTTGAGCACATCGAGGAAATCAGGAAAGCGCAAAGAGCCAAGGAAAATGCGGTGCACCAAAAAGGCCTCGACACCCATCCAGTAAGTTATGTCCTCGAAAATCATGATGGCATGGTGGTGTGCATGGCTACTATGCATGACGGCTCTAAGAGAGTAGCGACGATACGAAAGATCGAGCAAGATTGGCGGACGCACGAGCTCAAGATCGAACTCGGCAACTTCTATCATTCGTTTAGAGTGAGTCCATTGGAATATTCCTGGGTTGCCGATCTGGGACTCAAGGAATTTTTTGCCTCTCAAACGGATATAGAGAAGGAAGCGATCCGGGTTGCCGCGCTGCGCAAGAAGTATTGGGCGGAACGTGCGGGTAAGGTGTTCGCTCAATATGAGCTGAAGTCTACACAGAAAGGTAGTCTGCCCGAGCTTGAAGTAGTTGCCTACTTCGTTGAGCCCGATGACGAGCTCGGCGGAAGACCTGTGCGTTGCCGAATCACCGATCATAATGCCAGTCTCCGTTCTGTTCAGGGTACATTTCTTGAGGTAATGACCCCGGACGGAAAAAAGCAATATACCTCAAAACCACGACAGTAAAACTACTCGCCTCTGATGTTTTAGAGTCGAGGACCAACCTTCGAGGGTAAGAGAAGGAGTGAATGATCTCCCTTGGTAACAAGTGTTGGGAAGCAGGAATCGTACCCTGTGCGAGAAGTACGATTATACCTTACCGTGCGGGTGGCGAGTCCTTGATGAGAGGATTGCGATCACCGCGTGCACACGGAAGGCGCGTGCCATGAAATTTATGGCCGAACCGCGTAAAAGCTGCCGGTATGTAGCGCTAAGCAACCGGTGATGAAAGCGAGAGCGGGAGAAATCCCCCACGCGGAAGGACAGGGCGTGTCCCATGTGGACAGATGGCAAAAATGGCGTCCTACCTAAATGGGTTTAAGCTGCTGATCTGAGGGCCATGTAGCGCACGGATCAGAGGCCGCAAGGCCACAAAAAGAAAGGGCGCTCGCACGAGCGTCTAAAGGGAGTAGCAACGCGGATATATAACGTTGCTTGTTGTTACCCCTCTCTTCCGAGTTCTCATCCTTCGACAGGCTCAGTAAGACAAGATGAGGGTTCAGAAGAGAAAACGAAAAACATTGACAAAGAAAACTGGTCTATTCGAGAGTAGCGTTTTGGGTGTCTCGAAAAATACCCAGGGCGCTACTCAATATCGAGTAGACCGTCAGATCCCTGCCAAATGGCATGGTTCAAAGGCACTCACGCCAGATGGGACTCTTCGCAGTGGCGTAGCTGCAATGCGGCTGCCAACCACGTAAGGAGAGAATATGGATATGTCGAACGTGTGGTCGGACGAGCGGTTCACTGAAGTTGTGGGCCGCCCGTATATGTTTTTCGTTCCCGCGATGTTTGCGGGAGCGGAGTCCGGCATTGGGGTCGTGAAGACCAACCGCGCCGAGCTGGCGGAGCTCCAGTCCGAAATCAGCTACCACAACGGTAGTTGCCACTTCGCGCGGGTGTTTACCGCCGTCTGCGTGGACGGCAAGGTGCTCCAGTCCCCCCAATGGCTCATCACGGAAAGCAGTGATGACCAAAATTGCCACATCACCCAGCGTGGCAACTGGCTCAAGGCGTGGGGGGATCCGGGTAGGATTCGGTTCGTCATTGAATTCTGGCGGCGCTATGAACAGCGCCAGAATTACGATGAAGATCGCGATATGATGGTTTGGATGAAAGAGCTCACCCAATCCATCGTCATCCATGTCTTCACCGATGAGGACATGGCACTGCTGACGGCGTAGCTCAAAAAAAGGCGCGAGTTGATTGCCCGATATCAACTCCGCCTTTCCCCCGAGTTCATAAATTCATTTATGGATTCAGGGGAAATCAAGAGAGTGTACGTTGAAAATTGAAAAACATTTGCTTCGGCGGAGCTCAAGGGGTGGTTTGCAATCACTCGCTGAGCTTCGCTGGAAGCTAAATTAACCGCACACTTTTGTGTGCATAAACAAACATTCTCATCCCGGCAATGTCTCTCGACGTGGGATGAGAAAATATAAGGAGACGTGTCATGAATACCACCGTAAACTTCTGGTCATGGGCTGAAAAAAATCAAAATGCAGCCCGTGAGTTGACGAACATTCCAAGTGATTGGGTGTTCAGTCACATTATGCTCGGGTGGGTGGACGAGTTCGACGGCCGTGGCAGAAGCTTTTATGACAGCCACTTTGAAGCCACAGCCCAGATGGATGAGGAACAGGCGTTGGAAGACGCGACAGGGTTGAAAAGACCAATCCTCGGCACTCCTATTCTTGGGATGCAGGAATGGATTGATGGAATGGTCGCATTTTTTGCCAGCCTGAAATATCCTCGTCACTTGTGCCTGACATTCGTCTCGCCTGACGAATGGAACGCCAAAGCTAGTGAGCATCTGAAAAAGGTGTTCCTTGACACTGCTTTTCCAGAGCGGGGCGCCTGCGAGAAGTATCTCTCGTTTACTGGCCATTTCATCGGGCCACGTGACGCTACGGGCCTTCACCCGACGATCAAATCAACGTTCTGGACGGATGAGCTGCGGGATGCCTGCCGCAATTGCAGTGGGTTGAGCGTCGAGGCATTTGAAACCAATGAGGACGGCATCATTCGCGTTGAGGCAGATTGGGGCGGCGGGAACGGTAGCATCTACGTTTACGCTGGCGGTAAAAAGGTGTTCGGTCATGATGGCTGTGAGGCACAGCCTCATGGTTCATGGCTCCGCGGTTTTGAGCCGCCCGTGATGGAAAAGATGCGCATTGCATTGCAAAAAACACTCGACTTCACCAAAAGAAAGTCAGGTGCCGTCACGGTCAGCGAGTTGCGCGAAATCGTGAAAGAAGCATTGCAAGCGTAATTCCAAAAGGCGGTCAGGCGCCTGATCACTGAATTCGTTCAAGTGGTCTAATAAAAGACTTGGCTAGTTGCAGTGATAACGGAGTTGCTGCAATAAGGTGCCCAGAGCACCTAATCGTCCAGAGGGTACGATAAGGATAACGCCCTTAAAAACAACTCAAGAGTTATCAAGTTAAATCCTGAAATGGTCTGGTTCGCTTATGCCAGTCTTAATTTGATATAGCCGGAGTATAAACCGGTCAGGGTCACCACTGGTGACGTTTGTACCTATGAGTAAGCAGGGCTTCGGCCCACTAATTCACGACAGTGAGAATCCTCACTGTCACACAAAAGAATCCAAAAAAGGGGAGTTGAGTAGGAGATGTTTGGTGCATATTCCCCTCCTATCATCAGCCATTCAGTGAGGTGGAAGGTTGATGAGAGGATTCAATGTAGCTTGGCCTTCAGCCAGCTGGATGGCGATGATGCGCGTATCAGTAGTATTCTCCTCACGGAGAATACAATCTCTCTCCTTATATTGATGCGTTCATTCTTCACTTCCAGCTGGTTGGAGATGGCAGCCTTTTACCGAGGCTGTTTTATTATTTTTTACCCCGTGGGGGAGGAGATCGTTTATCGTAGTTGTAGTAGAGTGGGGTTATCTCTCTGACAAGGGATCACATATTGACGATCGTCAAATGTTGATCCCTAGAGAGGGAGATGCTAAGATGGATGTGCGGATGTGAAAGAGGCGTGTGGCGGACAGATTACCTCTTCACCTCGGTTAATGCCATGGTATGTCGCCCATGAGCGACGTAGGGGGAGGCGTAAGCCCACACGGTGACGAGGTTTTGCTATCGCATCTATGAATAGAAGTCAAGAGAAAAAACAAGAGGTGATGAGCGTCATTTGGAGCGTTCTTGAGGCTGTGGGGATGCTCACGGTAGCATTCATGGCGCCCAATGCGGTACAGTTGTTGAAAGGGAGAAAAGGCTTTGGTGAATTTCCCCGCCGTCAGGTGCGTGTCGCCTTACGACGGCTGGAGAAAAAGGGCTATATTCGATCGTTGGGAGAGAAAAACGCCTGGAAGTTTGAGCTCACAAAAGAGGGAAGAGACCAGTTGAAAAAAAAGATGATCGAGGAAATTGTGATTCTGAAGCCTGCTAAGTGGGACGGGAAGTGGCGTATGGTTGTGTTCGACATACCCGAGAAGTATCGGCAGGCGCGCAATGCGCTTAGGGGGAAATTGGAACATATAGGATTTCTGTATTTGAATTTAAGCGTCTGGGTGCATCCTTTTGAGTGTCGTAATGAGATTAATGCTATTGTCGAGTATTATGGAGTTGGAAAATATGTGCGGTATGCGATCGTTGATTCATTTGATGGTATGGATGTTATGGAGCGTAAGTTTGGTAAATTGTTCGCTGAGTGAGCCGTGTTTGAGGGATCATACATTGACGATCGTCAAATATTGATCCTGATATCGTGATGGAAAAAGGTGAGCGGGCCGTGAAGTCCGTTATATCGTTCGTGTACACCCCCCTCTCTTTGTGTTTTTTTGAGAGGTTTATAATTTTAAATTTTTGGGTCGGGAACGGGATGCTTATCCACGGGTTAAAGATGGCAGGAAGAGAGATAAAATTGATTTTTTGCGCCCCTTTTATTATGCGCGGTGATAGCATGGTATTATTATGTTTGGAGATATATGGAAGGACATGACCAACAAATGGATCTTTTTTGGGATAAACGTCCTCAGCGTGCGTATATACAGGAACGCGTGAGGAATGCGTCTTTTGATTCTGTTGAGAAAGCCGTGGGCAGTATGCGGTACCAAGAATTTAAAGGGGGAATTGAATACACGGGAGGCAACGAATTCATTGATAAGGCAAAGGATGCGCTGAAACCTCTGCATCTTGTTACTGTTGAATCTGACGAGCAGGAGCTCCTCGCGGCAGGCACGAGCCGTATAGGAGCCGAGAATGAGGGAATGGAGCTTTTTTACCTTCTGAACGTAAGTCAAGGGTATAAAGATAATGAAGAGGATAATAATGTATCATTATCTCTGCCCGCTAACCAACTTTTAATGGTTGATACTAAGACAGGGCGATGTACTGACGTCGGTTCATTGGGAGACTGTCAAATGGTATGGTTTCAAAAGGAGGCACGCTTGCGCGAAGGCGAGGCGACGGAGGCATCTTATGAACCAGTGGGAATCCCTGCTATGAATGAAGTGCGATTTCATCATGTGAATTCTATAGAGGATGTGTATGACATATTGCATGAAGTGAGTCATGTAATTCTCGCACGGGAGAGTGAAGAATTGGATAAAGATGCGGCAAAAGGAATTATCGAACTGCGGATGGCGGAGAAGAGAGTGCAGGGAGGAGAAACACTGACAAACGAGGAAAAGGAAAGGGTTCTTAAATATCTGGCGCCGGTTCTGAACATGGAGGAGATGGCATGGAGTGTGGCCAGAGATTTGCTCTCTGCGATGCAGGAGGAAGGAAAAAATTTTATTTCGGAGGATTCTGATTTTGAAAAATTTGAAAGTCATGCAAAGAAGAAATTAAATACCTATAGGGAATATAAGGAAATATTAAAAGGAGAAGGTTCATAACACGCGGTTATCTTATGTACTACACCACTCCCGCGATTATCCTCTCGATGACCCCTTACCGAGAGTGGGGGAGATCTTTTCTTTTGCTCACTGAGCAAAAAGGGCAGATAACCGCGCACGCGGCCGGCGCCGCGCGGATGCGCTCGAAACTGGGGCCGAAGCTCACCCCTTACCGGCTTCTTACCCTTACTTTGGTGAGCAGGTTTGCCGACCGCATCATTGGCGTCGAGGCAAATGAGACTTTTTCCCATCTCTGGCACGATTGCAGAAGGCAAGGCTATGCGGCGTGGGGCATGGCGGTGCTGCAGGGTACCTTAAAACCAGGAGTCGCGGATGAGCGGATATTCCATCTCTGCCTCGAATATTTGCGCACGCTCAATGATGTATCCGTCATGGAGAAAACATTCCCCTCCTTGCGCCTCGCCTTTGCGGTGTGTCTTTTGGATTTCCTTGGCTATCGCGTGGAGCGGGAGGTGGCGTATAATGGAAAGAAGGGGGAAGAATTACTCCATCAATCATCACGTACCGCTACGCTTATTGAGGCAGGCCAACTGCTTATCCCTATGCAAAAAGCCCTGCATGAGCGTATAGGCCATATATTTTCAGACAGTATTGGTATCTCCTCTCTCCTTCTTCCAGAGCAATATCTTATGTCGTTGAAACAATAATTATGCGCACACCGCTCGCAATCCATGTCGTGAGGCTGGTCGTGGTGGATGTCTTGCTGGACATTCTCACCTGGCCGGTGTGGTGGTGTACCCAAGGATTATGGACAGTCCTGAAGTGGGTGGGGAGAGGCATTGCCAATGAGTGGTTTGATTTTGGGCTGGGGCCGTGGCTCAAAAGCATGTTTACGCCCATGTACGCGGATTATTCCCTTGCGGGCCGCGCCATCAGTTTTGTCGCGCGCATTATTATTTTGGTATTCCGTCTTGCGCAATTTATTTTGTGGTTCGCGCTCTATTTGGTCGCGCTCGCGCTCTATATCGGACTGCCCGTGGGCGCGGCGTATCTTCTTTATACCTTCTATCGTGCATCATAATACAGGATGTCCCAAAGAATACGCGATTATTTACATCAAAAAATTACCAAATGTCCCTCCAGGCACCACAAGATCAGAGTTTGAGCCCCCACCCCTGCGCGCATCGCGGCAAGGAGCCGTCACGCTGCGCATTTTGTTATGGGACCGGCGCGGTATGGGAATATGAGGGGAAGGCGTTCTGCTGGGAAAAGCCGATTTCCTCCCTTCGCATTATGGCGGATGAAGTAGGCAGGGCGGTGCGGCTCGGGATCGGGAGCGCGATGTTCCTCATGGTCGCGTGTGCGGTGATATCGTTAGGATATCTTGTCGTGCGCGCGCAGGATGACTATGCGGCGGTGGCAAGGCATCTTTTCTATGGCAGCGATGTGGCGGCTGTGGCGGTGTGGATCGGCGCGCTTGCCGCGTCGTATCTTATGTACCGCTTTATCAGTGAACAGCAGAAGGGCGCTGATTTGAGGAAACAAATTGCGAAATCAGCCATGAAGGGCAATTGGTTTACCCCGTTACTGCATGCAGTAACGGGGTTTGCGCGCGGGAGATATGCGCAAGACATCGCGCCGTTTTTCACTGAAGCGGCGCAGCGCATTATTGAGCATGCCTACGAATTTGCGAAACGCTTGAATGCCCAGGAGTTCTCGTCTATTCATATCCTCGCGAGCGCGGTGAGCGACCCGAGTATCGGACTGCTGTTATCGCGGCTCTCCATTGACGGGACACTTTTTGCGGAAAAGGTGAAGCATGTTCTTTCGCGAAAGGCATTTGGGACAGGCGCGCCCCGCGTATCTCTGGAATGCTACTTAATGCTGCTTAATGCATTCAAGGGCGCCTCTCAAAGGAGGCATGCACGCGTAAAACCTACCGATCTTTTTATAGCGCTCGCCGATCCCGCGTGCGCCGATCCTTATGCCGTGTTCACTGATCTTGAAATTACTGAACGCGCTATCACGCATGTTGCTGAATGGATTGAGCTCCATCGGGAGCTTGTGAGACGCACTCGCCATTTTGCGCGGCGGGCGGCATATAAACCCAAAGGGGCGATGAACCGCACGTATACGTCGGTGGCGACACCATTGCTTGATCGGTGCTCGCGGGACCTCACTATGTATGCGCGCGCGGGCGCGCTTCCCCTCGCAGTGGGGCGCGAACGCGAGGTAGGCGAGCTTTTCCGCGTACTTCAGGCGGGGGAGCAAGGCGTGCTGCTCGTGGGCGAGGAAGGCGCGGGGAAATCATCGGTTATCGGGCATATTGCAGACGCAATGGCCTCTGAAGACGTGCCGCGGGTATTGGAAGATAAACGCTTAGTGGAGCTATCTGTGCCTGCGCTCGTGGCAGGGGGAGGAACCTTGGGCGGCATGGAGGATGCGCTCCTTAAAATGACGCGGGAAATAAGGAAAGCGGGCAATGTCATCCTTGTGATTGAGAATGTGCACACCCTGGTGGGCACGCGGTCCATGGGAGGAGCAGCGTTTGATATTGCAGGGATTATTGCGGAACTGCTTGAGCATAAGCAGATATTGCTTATCGCAACCACGACTCCCCAGGAAGCGCGCACCTTCATTGAAACGTCGCCCTTAGGGCGACTGCTCGCGCGGGTGGATATCGGGGAGACGGACCGTGAGCAAACCATCAGGGTGCTTGAATCGAAAGCGCCTTATATCGAAGGGAGGCTTAAAATTTATTTTTCCTATCCTGCGCTTGAGAAAATTGTTGACCTTTCCATGCGGTACTTGGTCGAAGGGCATATGCCTGATAAGGCGATACACCTCATGGAAGAGGCAGGGGAGGCAGTGCGTGAAGAGCGCAAAGAATGGTCGGTGGTGCATCCGGAGGACGTTGCCGCCGTGGTATCAGAAAAAACCCATGTGCCGCTCACCACCATTTCCGAACATGAGGGCTCGCTCCTCTTAGCGCTTGAGGCACGGCTGCATGAGCGCATAATCGACCAGGAGGAAGCGGTAAACCTCGTGGCCAATGCGATTCGCCGCGGGAGGACAGAGCTTCGAGACCGGAAGCGCCCCATTGCGTCATTCCTTTTTTTGGGGCCCACAGGAGTGGGAAAAACAGAAGTGGCGCGCGCGGTTGCCGAAGTGTATTACGGAAAAGAGAGCGCCATGGTGCGGCTCGATATGTCAGAATACCAAGGGGCTGATGCGTTGGATAAATTATTAGGAAGCGTGGCTGTGGGGAGTTTTGGCTATCTTACAGAAGCCGTCCGTAAGCAGCCGTTTTCATTGGTGGTGCTCGATGAGTTTGAAAAAGCGTCAGGCGACGTCCTCAACCTTTTCCTGCAGGTGCTTGAGGACGGGCGGCTGACGGACACCCATGGCCGCACGGTCAATTTTACCAATACCATCATCATCGGCACTTCGAATGCGGGCGCGGAAATCATCCTTTCCATGTTGCGCGCAGGAGATATGATCGAGAAGATCAGGACCGAGCTTATTCAAAATGAACTGCCGAAGCGGTTTCGGCCGGAGCTTCTGAATCGGTTCGATGGCGTGGTGGTATTTAAGCCGCTCTCGGTCACGGATGTCCAGGCGATTGCGCGCTTGCTGCTTGCCCGCATTGAGCACGATTTGAACGAAAAAGGGATAGGGCTAAAAATAGAAGACGTGGCAGTGATGGACCTTGCGCGCGAAGGGTTTGACCCTGCGTACGGCGCGCGGCCCTTAAGGCGCCTCATTCAGGAGCGGGTGGAGAATCCGATTTCGCAATTCATTCTCTCAGGGGCCTTAACGCGGCGCGATGTGGTAATTCTTGAATACGGCGGCCGCCCGCGCGTCGAAAAAGCTCCTCCCCTCTAACCTTTTCCCGTGAGTGGCGCTAGGACCCCCTCCCTTAAGATAAGGGAGGGTGGGGGTGAGTTATGAGAGGTGCGCGCTTGCCCTCGTATTGGTGCACGTACGCTTTTTTCGCGCCAATCCCATAACTCCCCTACCCCCTCTTACCTTAAGAGGGGGAACCGAATGCGAATTCTGCGCTTCGGGAAACTATGCAATGTCAATATAATGTCTGAAGAGCTATAGATTTTTGATATGGATTCTATTGAGAATTTAGAAAAGAGAATTGCCACAATTGAGGAGCGCAATCGGCGGGTGGAGGCTGAAAAAGCGTGGGAAACCAGCGTGATGCGCACGCTTTCCCTGTCAGCCGCCACTTACATCATCGCGGGAATTTTCATGCAGTCGGTGCACTTGCCCTACCCCTGGCTCAACGCGTTCGTGCCCACTCTCGGCTATTTCCTCTCCACGCGCTCTCTGCCTTTCGTAAAACGTTGGTGGATGCGCACGCGCAGCAAATAATCTATAAAATAATCATCCCCGGAAAGCCTCCAGCTTCCGGGGATTTTAAAATTAGATTTCATTTTAAAAAAACGATTCGCTTACTTTGGGCGAAATTACCCATGGTAAGACGAACCAGATAGACTCCACTTGGCATTTCATTACCACCATTATTAAGCCCGTCCCATACTGTAGTGTATAGACCCGCTTGATGTATAGTATTTGCAAGAGTTTTTACTAACTCACCTCGTATATTGATTACATCAAGCATAATATATGCAGTGTATGGGATTTGGTAACGGATGGTGGTTGAGAAGTTGAAGGGGTTTGGGAAGTTTTGTTCGAGCGAAAATCCAATAGGCACTGCAGTGGATGGTGATTCAACATTTGTAAAGGGAGGCAGGAGTTTATAAACCTGCCAATATTGGAAGTTTCGATAAAACTTTCTCGGATCATATTTTAGTTTTACCACTACCTCTAGGCCTGATCCACCTTCGCGAAAATATGCGACGCTTCTTGAAAGCTGATCTGCCGCTGTAAGTACGAGTGAATCTCCATTGATTATAAATCCACTCAATTTGGGTTTTAGCGGAATAGTGAGGTACGTTGTGAAATTTAATGTATCCAGTGTTTCATGTATTTCCTCTCGAATCATTCTTTCATTAAATTCACTACTAACATCCCATCCATTCCAAAAGAGCAGTGCTCTTGTTTCAAATCCATAATAAACTTGTCCATCAAAGACAACGGTGGCACTAATAGTAGCTGGGTCCTCCATCCAGATGATGAGATTGAGAAGTGTACCGATACCCTTATTAAGGGGTTTGAGATTATTGTATACGGTGATAGTCTGTTTGGAGTCCTCATGAGGCATGAATCTTGGGAGAGCAAGAGAATCAGCCATATTCCCCGATCTTACTTTGAGTAATTGGAACGGCTGAGGTGATGAAAGATAAATGGTAAAGTTGTACAAGTTAAAATTTCCAGTGTTTTTATAAAAAATAGTGAGTTTAGCTTCATGATGGATCACTGGAAAATAATTTGTAGTCCATACGTTTATTGAGTCTCCCTGAGCCAGTGTTGTTCCGGCGATGGCCAACACAACGAAAAGAGCGAGTAGCTTTTTCATTTTAAGTCTCCTTCTAGATTGTTAAAGGACAAAAATACCCGTCAGATTTTTTATGATTTAATAACGGGTAATGGTATGCTATCAATTAGTTTGATTTTTGTCTATAGGTATATCCTATAACGCCGCCTTGATTTTTGAAGGAAATAATGCTAAAATAAAGGTAGCTTTATTAAATAAAATCTGCACTATGCACGCACGTCACGTTTTTAATGCGTTCTCTCGCATATCATACCGCCGCGTTCCGCATTTGATGATAGTAGTTGCGGTACTGCTCATCGTCCTCGGCGGGTTTTTTATTGGGCAGACTATTTTGGCCCAGGAAGCCAAGCCGGATTTGACTATATCTGAATTTTTCGTTTCTCCGGCAAATCCAAGAGTTGGAGAAGCAGTAACAGTTAATGCTAATATTAAAAATTTAGGAGAACCTCTAACAAGCGGACAGGGTATAAATAATATTTTCAGATCATTTCAAGACATGGACTTGAGCAACTATCCTTTGCCGTACATTCCGAGCGGTGATCCAACGACATCTAATCCATTAGATAAAGGGGGAACTGTCCAGATGCGTGTGGTTGATGGAGCAAAGTTTTCATCAGCGGGCCGTAAAAATATTTATTTCAAGGTTGACAATGCCGACGAACTCGCTGAATTAAATGAAAACAATAATGTCTGGCAAGGAGAAGTGGTGGTTGGGACGGCAGACGGCTTGTTTGAAAGTGACGGCACGTATGAACTAAGAGTCGGTGAGCGCGTGAAAATTAATAATGGAGTAACAGTTAAAGTTAAAAGCATCAATTCGAGTTCAATAGGCTATAAAGCCGTGCTAGAAATTTTTGACGCAAGCGGCAAGCTGGTTAAGATTACTGATTCATTGACCGTTTCAATTAAACCTTACAACTTTGATGAGGTCGGGGTAATTATCTCACTTTCTGCTCTAGGTAGTAGGGGTGAAGAGACAATAGTTGAGGCAAAATTTGAATCCACAAGTTTGGTCCCGTTGCAAATTAGCGATATTAAACTAACAGATGTTACCTCGAATCTAGCGCGTTTTACCTGGCAAACCAATAAGCCCACCGACAGTTTTGTTTATTTCAGGGAATCAGATAGCAATAGCCCTTCGTGGGAAGGCCAGGACGGGCTGGCAACCGGGCACAGTGTCATGATCTCTGGACTTAAATCAGACACTAAGTATTACTACTACATAAACGCGAAAGATGAGTTTGGCAATACTGTTCGCTCTAATGAATCTAGCTTTGTTACGTTAAAAGAGACAGAGGATCCGGCAAGGAAACCTGATCTTATTATAACTAATATTAGTGTTTTCACCCACCCTGACGGTAAAAAACGATTTGCTATTGATTATAGGAATACAGGCGACGACGTTGAGGTTAAAAGTCTCACAATCCAAGTTTTAGATTTAGATACTAATGATGATTATCGGGAAGGATTTATAGTTGACAGGGTGATTCAGGGCCGCTCTTCCAGTCAATTTCAGATGTCAAAAATTATACCAGATAAGTCGAGCTATAATCTTAAAGCTATAATTGACCCATTTAACGAAATTCCAGAATTAAATGACGACAATAATTCATTAACCAAGAAAATTACTTCTCCTACTATTTCTGGCAACATCACCGGCGGCGGGCATACGGTTGACGGCCGGATCGCCAAGATCCAGTGGCGCACGGACGGCAGGTATAACTGCAGCATTGTTTTCAAGGGTCGTTCAGACATAGCTGACGATCTGCTCTATACTGGCGCAGGCATCAGTATCGTCAACGCCGGTGAGCAAACCTCTGTGGAAGTTGATTTAAACTCTTTGACTTTGTCTAACCGCGAGAGCGCTTTGGCAGTATATTACAAAGTTGTCTGCCGCGACCGCAGCGACGGCCATAAAGTGGCTGAATCTGACGTACTTAAGATCGAGTTGCCGGCGAGCACGGGCACCCCTTTGCCCGCGCCGCAACCGAGTGAGCCGGGGAGCGGATCGGTGATTCAGAACGACCCTGATTCCTCCACAAACAGCGAAGTGCAGGCTTTGCGCAAGCGTATCAAGCGGCTGGAGCTGAGGATTTCTGAGCTTGAGCGGGAAGTGGTTGAGCGCGAACGGCAGCTTACCGCACGCATCAACGCCGCGCTCACGCACCGCGTCAAAGGGGATATCTTCCTGCAGGTAGAGGAGCATGGAGAGGCGTGGTACGTGGATCCGGTCACCGAACAGCGGTTCTACCTCAAAGACGGCGAGAGCGCGTATCGCGCCCTGCAAGCGTTTGGCCTCGGTATTTCCGACGCGAACTTGAGGAAAATACCCGTGGGGCTCGAAGAGCGCGCTGAAAGAAGCGACTCTGACGGCGACGGGCTTGATGACCGCCTGGAAGAGGCGATTGGCACGGACAAAAACAAGCCCGATACCGATGGCGACGGCTTTAATGACGGTGAAGAGATTAAAAATGCCTTTAACCCTGTAGGGACAGGCCGATTGGCGGCCGATGCGAATCTTGCCAATAGTTTGGACGGTCGGATCGTTCTCCAGGTGCAAAACCGCGGCCAAGCCTGGTATATCCACGATGGCAAGCGTTACTACCTCAAAGACGGCGACCTTGCCTACCAGATCATGCGTTTCTTAAGCAGTGGCATTACCAACAGCGATTTGCGGCAAATAGGGGTGGGAG
>JBAZQN010000017.1 GCA_041645165.1 Patescibacteria group bacterium
GCACTTTTGGTTTGAAGACCTTGCCTGCCGCCAGAGCTATCCACAGGGTTTGGGGCTCGTTATGCGGTGGAATCGGTTTTCATTTGGGGCTCATTATGTATTGTACAAGACTTAGCTTGACTAATCCCTACAATCATCATATACTCATTGACGTAATAAATATTTTACAATAAACCAAAAAATAAACATCTCTTTTTTATTTTATCTGGCTACGCCAGATCTCGCATAGCGAGAGAATTTCGAATTTAACAATACATGGGGATGTCCATAAGTCGCAGGTGACCAGAATGTTCCTGCGCCAGCCGTCGCGGCGTTCGCACGACGTTAATCTCCACGAACGCAAAGAGATAACTGCCAATAATCTCATAAGCCTTGTGAAAGAGAAAGTTTTGGGCTTAGCCCAAGCTTTTGAATTCGCACCGGCTACCGTAGCGGCCTAACCGCCGTTACCATCCGCCCTTGTTCCGCCTGCGGATAAGGAATCGGGTGTCATACAGCAGGCTTACTCCAACGCTTCTCCTAAAAGCTGTAGGAGGACAATGGCTTTTTAGGGACTTGCGCGCGCTTTCTTGTCTGCTCCTCGGGCATGCGCGAGTATACCAAGAGCAGGCTATGCTGGTAGACACGGGAACACGACGGATGCCTCACGCGGGTGCAAGACCCGCCATCTCCACCAGCCTTCGCTTTAGCGTAAGGCTGTCCGCCGTAGCTTTATGCGAAGGTGGACATCATCCACAATACCCCAAAAGAGTCTTATAAATGCTTCGGCTGGCAAGCCACTCGTGCTGCCAATTGCAAATTAGTATCATATTATGCACCTTCGCCATCGCCGCCGGCCAAAACCAAAACCCGAGCTTATCAAGCTCGCGCGCATGAATAAATTCATCACCTCACCGGAGGTGCGCGTCATTGACCAACATGGCCAAAATATTGGCGTCCTTTCTGCCGCGCAGGCATTAAATGCCGCCCAATCTGCAGGACTTGATCTCGTAGAAGTGAATCCCAAAGCAATCCCCCCGGTCTGCCGCATCATCAACTACGGGCAATACCGCTATGAACAGGAAAAAGAAGCGCGCAAAGCAAAAGCCAAACAGAAGATGGTGGAGGTGAAAGGAATCAGACTTTCCCTGCGCATCAAGGGAGCGGATCTTGAGCTCAGGAAAACGCAAGCGGCCGAATTCTTGGAACGGGGTGATAAGGTTAAAATCGAGATGGTGCTCAGGGGTAGGGAAAAAGCCCATACGGACCTGGCGCAAAAGATTATGGATGAGTTTGCCGCCTCGCTTCCCCAAGCCTCCGTGCTCCAGCCGATTTCACGCATGGGAGGAAGGATTTCCCTCGTGGTAGGGAGAAAGTAAATTGAAAGAAATCAAAATGCAATCCTTCGACAAGCTCAGGATGACATCCGCTTATTGTCATGGTGAGCAATGTCATAGTGAGCCGAGTCGAACTACGAGTCGCACCATGATTTTTAAATTTTGATTTTAATCACGTATGTATGCCAAAATTGAAGACTAAAAAAACTTTTTTGAAACGGTTTCGCATTACCTCAACAGGCAAGGTGATTAAACGCGCGGTAGCCCAAAGCCACTACCATGCGCGCGCCACCGGCCAGGCCACCATGGGCAAGCGCAAGGATATCATTCTCCGCACGGGACACCGAGAGCATATCAGAAAACTTCTCTCCAGCACATAATTATAATGCTATTATTTAGTGTTTAGGATTTAATATTTAGAATTTTATACTTATATGTCTCGAGTGAAACGCGGTTTATTACGGGCACGCAAACGCCATAGCCTCTTAAAACAAGCAAAGGGGTATCGCTGGGGCAGGAAAAAAATCTCACGCCTCGCCAATGTCGCCGTGATCAAAGCGGGAGTCTATCAGTACCGCGACCGACGCACTAAGAAACGTGAAATACGGAAACTCTGGCAAGTGCGGCTTAACGCCGCCGTGCGTATGCACGGGCTTACCTATAGCAAATTCATCCATCTCCTGAAGCTGAAAAAAGTGGAGCTTGACCGCAAATCACTCTCAACCCTCGCACAAGATCATCCCGAAGTGTTCGTAAAAATTGTTGAAGCGGTAAAATAGGGTCTTACAACATTATCATACTTACCGTAGTTGTATCCGATCAAAAACGCTCTCAATAGAGAGAGCGTTTTTTTGAAACCTTGGAAATTCCTCTCAAATTGAGCTGCTCTTTATTCAGGCACTAATGTGTATCCTCCACAATTAGGACATTTTAGCTTTTTGCCACTGCTTTTAATGTTGGCGAATTCTTTCCGCGTCATCTTCACGGTATGTAATGGATCGGTACAAACCATATTATCACACATAAAATTACACTTCACCTCTATCGACTCATTACTCTCTCCAGTAAGGTTACCATCACGATATTCACTCATAAACTAAGTAGCTTATATTATTAAGTCCAGAATTAATTTACCCTGCACAATTTATTATAGCCGGCCACGGGATCAAACCGGGACCTTTATTTGGAGTTTATCCGCCGAAGCATCGACGGAGGCGGAAAAGCATTAACTGCACAATTTTCTTAGCCGGCCCCGGGAATCGAACCCGGAACCTCTGCTTTACGAAAGCATTGCTCTGCCAATTGAGCTAGGCCGGCATAAATTGTGCGGAGTAAAAATTGTTATAATCCAGCTGCCTGCCCGCCGAGTTGCTGGTGCCATAATACCGAAGTGAAACGAAGGTATGTGCGGCGCAGGGAAAGGCGGGAGCTAAGGCGGCATATCATAAACGTGCTTATCTTACCAAAAAATTCTCATTTATGCCAGTATTTAGAGATAACTCAATATAAATGCAAAATAAAATCCTCCCAACGCCCAATACGGCAGATTGGTGAAGCTCGTAATCCCGCCGTTTAATTTTGCATATTGATACTCCCATCCTTTATAGCGCCTTCTCACGTGCAGCACGCGCCAGAGCAGCCATGACCCCACGTCATTCTTTACAAACGCCCAGCTTAGCAAGAACCCGTAGATATATTCTATGAGGTAGCCTAACGCCATAATGATCAGCGCGTACAGCAGTAGCGCAATGTCTCCCCAAATACCGACGCACGCAATCGCGATGAAGATTGGCGCGGTATATAAGCTATAGAGCCTCCATGAAAATTTTTCATTCAAACGAATGGGCTCCCCCTGTATCTTGAGCCATACGATGCGCCATAAAATCGCCAGCAGCAGACTTCCGAGCCAGAGCAAAAGAAATCCCTGCCAAAGCGAGAGTCCCCACATGCGCCCCGCAAGGATTTCTTCTCTCACCATAAACGTATCCAGCAGCGTGCGCACGATAAGCGCGAAGAGCCCCCAAGGTATTATATTGTAAATACTGGTATACCCGCCCAGGAGGCCGCCTCCGCGATACACCCAAAACTTTTTATCAAACAGAAAATCCCAAATAAGCGCCATGAGAGTCTCTCCCGCCATGCCAATACAGGCTCCTATTAAAAACATGACCCACACCTTATCATCGCCGCCTTTCCATGAAACGATTATGCCGACCGGCACAAATGAGAATAATCCCAAATACCTCATCGGAGAAAACGCAATAATCTTTGACCTTTTTTTAATGTGGGCAAATATAAAAAGCGTAGCCAATAACCACGCTCCCGCAATGCTGAGAGTTAGTAACATAATGAAACAGTGGAAAAAATATTTTTCAGTGTCGTTCAGCGCCAATTTCCGTGTGCATTCAGTGTATAAAGCCTCTTTCGCGTAAACACCTGAAATTTACACGGAAAAACACTGAATGATATGCCCTATTATGAGATTTAAATTATCTCCAATCGCGGAATAATATCTATCGCAGGTTCTTCGTAAGGATGTGCTTTTTTAATTTCCTCCACTACGCGCTCCACGAGGCTCTTGTGGCAAATAACTTCGATGACTTCCTCTTCCACTTCTTCTAATTCTCCCACCATTCCAATGGCGGGATTTGCCCCCATCAAAGGCCGGAATCTTCCTGTCTGCCGATAACTGCCGCTGCAAGAATCATAATTTCCCTGTCTTCCCGCGCCCGCCCTCGTGAGCGCATCCCTTACCCGGTCTGCCGCGTCCACCGGCACGGCGACCACTATTTTCACAAATTCCGATTCTTTGAGCATAATAGATTCTGTTTAAAAGCGGGTGAGGGGAATCGGACCCCCGTCCCTAGCTTGGGAAGCTAATGTACTACCATTGTACTACACCCGCATGCCTATGAAATGAAATCCCACTTTAAGTCGATAGAAGTATATCCGCGTTAATCTGCGTTCGGCCGCTCACGCACAGAACCTTTCTTCAAAATAAACGATACGCGGCCGAGTATCTGCGAAAATCTGCGTGACACCCTTCTTCAGATTGTATTGCATTTTACTTCTGGGAAAAGAAATAAGTAAACCACCGCTTTGGATACGATGAATTCTGGTATTCCGGCGACTGACTGCCGCCACTATACGCGTTTTCACGCACCACAGGTTCTATTGAGTCGCTCGGCACGATTATGACATGCTCCCCTTTTTTCTTCAAGCCTAATTTGGACCGCGCTTCCCGTTCCACAAATTCAGACGATTCAGTTAATTTTTTGATCTCCAGCAATTCTTCCTTGCGCATCGTCAACTCTGCGATGTCGCTTTGCAGCGTACTTACGCGGCCACTGATTTCGCGGCCGCGCTTCAGGGTCATGACATAGCCATAACTTATAAAAAGAAAAACCACAAAAATGGCCACCATGGTAGTAGGCTTCAGTAACAATCGTATAAATGGAGACCTGCGTTTCATATGTTAAATAAGGGATTTGACTGTCTATTGTTATCAGCGTTAATCCGCGTCTGCATCCGCGTATATCTGCGGCGTATTGGGTCTTTTCATCCCCGCCTCGTACGCCTCTGCCACGTCGCGTATCAATTCCTGCACGCCTTTAGGGTCACGGACAGGGCGTATCTCAATCGCGGACGCGGATCCCGCGGTAGTGATAAGGATGCCGCCGCATCCCGTGAGTGTTTCCTTGATGCCGCTCTTGCTCCAGGTAATGTCAGTGATGCGGCTATACACCGCGTCGGTGACCGTACGGCGCAGAAGGCCCCTCTGGTCCACATCAATTATGCGGCGGTCGGTAATGAGCAAAACCTCATAGCGGACACTCATCCAGAGCACCAGCACCCTCCAAAGCGTGCCTGCCGCCAGTAGAAAGAACAAAATCTGCAATAAGGTAGACCCCTGAAGAAGCGGCACACTGAGCAATGAAGCGGCAAATACCAGCAAAAACACCGCGCTCATCTGACCCATATAGCCCCACCACGAACGCCTGATCACCGCGATAAGGACTTCATCTTCCCTTACAAATTTGGTATACTTCATATTAATAGTAACGTAAAATCTGTATTGAGGTTTTCACGCGGATACACGCAGATGCCGGCCGCAATAAGTCTGGTGTAAGACATGGTTTTATCTTTATGCGGCCGGACGCAGACTTACGCAGATATTGTCCTATAACTTACTAATGCCAACTGATTATTTTCTACAATTCTCACCCCTATATGATATCAAAAAAGAAAATCCGCGTCGCGTGGACAATCGTTTCGCTCATCGTCATCTTGAGCTTCATCGCGTTCATGTTCACGTCACCGCTGTGATCGAATCTCGTATTATGTATTACGTATTAGGTATATGATGGATCCATAATACGTAATACCTGATACCTAATACGAACACTCAAGTCCTTTGCAGCAGCTTGCGGTACGCATCCGGAGGTATTTCCACGCTTCCAAATCGGGCCATTCTCTTCTTGCCCTTTTTTTGTTTTTCGAGCAGTTTCCGCCGCCGCGTCACATCGCCTCCCGAGAGTTTCGCCGTCACGTCCTTCCGCATGGCAGACAATGTTTCGCTGGCGATGATTTTGCCTCCCATCGCTGACTGTATCTTCACCGCAAACATCTGGCGCGGGATGAGTTCTTTCAACAGCTCGGCCATGCTACGCGCGCGCCGCTGCACCTCGCTTTTATCCATGAGCACCGACAATTCGGGCGCCATCTGTTCTGCAATAAGGATATCGAGCTTCACAATGTCTGCCTCCCTGAATCCCGCGAGATTATAATCCATGGAGGCGTACCCTTGACTCGCTCCTTTCAGATTATCATAGAAATTCACGATGATGGAGGAAAGCGGCAAGTCGTAGTGGAGGACGGCTTTCCTGTCCGCAAGATACTCCGTATTCCGCGCTTCCCCCCGCATCCCTTGCATAAATTGCATAATATTGCCGATGTAGGAAGGCGGGGTGATCACGGTCACATGCACCCATGGTTCAAATACTTTCTCTATGCGGGAAGGGTCGGGAAACTCCTGCGGCATCTTTACCTCAAGCGCTCCAATGCTATTCAACTCTGCTTCAGTCACATATCCGCGTTGATCCGCATTTTTTTCCATGTTGACCTGTGTCGCATCCGTGAGGACGCGGTATTCGACATTCGGCACGGTCGCAATAATCTCCAAACCATACTCCCTGCGGAGCCGTTCTAGCACGATCTCGAGGTGCAAAAGGCCTAAAAATCCGCACCTGAACCCGAATCCCAATGCGGTCGAGCGCTGGGGTACATAAGTGAGGGAAGCGTCATTCAACTGCAATTTTTCAATCGCATCCCTTAACCCTTCCGCTTCGCCATCCTGCGCAAAGAGTCCTGCAAACACATAGGGACGCACCTCGCGATACCCCGGCAAAGGATGCGCCGCTTTTTTTCCGGGCAAGGTAATGGTATCACCCACGCGGCATTGACGCACCTCCTTGAGCCCCGTAACGATATAGCCGATTTCACCCCTTTGGAGCGCGGGTACAGGGGTAAACCCCGGACTTAACACCCCT
Organism: Patescibacteria group bacterium; assembly: GCA_041645165.1. Classification (NCBI taxonomy): domain Bacteria; species Patescibacteria group bacterium. The sequence goes on from JBAZQN010000017.1 coordinate 6,866, forward strand.
ATCTCCAGCACTTCAGTGCTCACTCCTGTTCCCATCATCATGATGGTATCGCTCTTCTTGACTTCCCCTTCCATGACGCGCACATAGGCGACCACTCCGCGGTACGTATCGTACTGCGAATCAAAAATTAATGCGGTCAAGGGATTACTCTGCAATCCTTCTGGCGGCGGCACTTTGCGCACCACTTCCTGGAGCAGCTCTTCAACTCCCTGTCCTGTTTTTCCGGAAACTCTCAATACTTCATCAACCGAACAGCCGACCAGCTGGGACACTGCGTTAATCGTGTCTTCTATTGCCACATTGGGCAAATCAATCTTATTCAACGCAGGCACAATGGTGAGCCCCTGCGCCACTGCAAGCGTCAAGTTCGCGATGGTTTGCGCCTGAATCCCTTGAGTCGCGTCAACGAGCAGTATTGCCCCCTCCACGGCGGCAAGTGACCGCGAAACCTCGTAGGAGAAATCAACGTGACCGGGAGTGTCTATCAGATTGAGGATGTACTCCTCAATCTGCGCTTGCCAGACCATTCTCACGGGTGCCAATTTAATCGTAATTCCCCGCTCTCTTTCCAGATCCATCTTATCCAAAAACTGTTCCTTCATTTGCCGTTTATCTACGGTGCCGGTCAATTCTAAGAAACGATCGGCAAGCGTCGACTTGCCGTGATCAATGTGCGCGATGATGCAAAAATTGCGAATATTGGTATTCATAAATTCAACTCCACACATTAGTGGCGTAAACTGGCTTCTACTGATGGGGCATAGAAGCTACTTCGCGCTACATGATACGCTACTTTACGCAATAGTTTCTAATTCCAATAAATAAATTATCGCCGTTTGATAAAATGTAATAATTCTTGATATGAAGGAATGCCGGCGCATTTGAAATAACGTGCGAGAAAATAATACATCACTAGGCCTCCCAACCCCGCACCCAATCCCTGCATAAGTACGCCCACCCCGGTCTCCATGTCCACGAGTGAGGCAATCGGGGCTTTTAACAGCTGCAGCACCGCCGCACCGCCCGCGGCTGATATCACCATCTTAACGAATCCTTCCGCAAAAGAGAAATCGAAAAGGCCGGGTATTTTTTTATTTAAGCTTGCGGCAAGCATTATCCCTTGGATGATTTGAGTCACCGCGAGCGCGAGCGCGATGCCTTCTACGCCGAATCCCCGCAATAATAAGGCGAGCGCCACATTAAGCGCTACCGCACTGAGCCCGATTTTTACCGGCGTCCAGGTGTCCTGGAATGCGTAGAAAGAGCGTGCGAGCAAAGGAATGACCCCGTCCGCACAGAGCGAAATAGCGAGCAGTCCCATGGTATTTGCGGTAAGCACCGTATCAGTCCAATCGAAAGCGCCCGCGCCAAGGAGGACGCGCACCACTTGCGCGCGCAGCATGATCAGAAACACCGAGAGCGGCACCAATGCGGCAAGAATATGGGAGATACTCACTCTGAACCGCGCGCCAAACTCACCGATCTCTTGCCGCGCCGCATGCTTGGCAAAATAAGGGAATGCCGCGACCGCAAACGACACCCCAATGACGCCTGAAGGGAAACTCACCAGATTGAATGCAAAGTTATAGACCGCGACCGATCCCGCTGCCATGACAGACGCAAGCGCAATCACGACGAGGGTGTTTATCTGCGATGCGGCAAGGCCGAGCATGCGAGGTCCCATAAGCGCCATGATGCGCTTCACCGCGTGGTCATAAGCAAAACCAAGCTTGAGCTGTCCGTGTGAGAGCGCATATACGCTCGGGACTTGAACCAAAAAATGCAAAAATGCACCCAAGACCACGCCAAACGCCAATCCCACCGGTCCCCACTCTCGAGCAAATACGGCAATGCCTATGATGATGCCGCCATTGTAGAATATAGGAGCCAGAGAGAGCGCGACATACCGGTGCGCCGCGTTGAGTACCCCGCTTAAAACATTGGATGCGCCAAAAAAAATAATGGAAACAAGCATGATCCTTGTCAGGCGCACGGTGAGCATCATGTGCTCCTCCGAAAACCCCGGCACCAACACACGCACCAGCAAAGGCGCGGTAATGCTCGCGATGAGCGCAAGGAGCGTGAGGGTGAGGGTGAGGATTGTGAGGACGCTTCCCGCCACGCGCCACGCGCGCTCCTCGCCTTCATCTTCCTTCACTTTGATAAAGACGGGGATGAATGCGGCAGAGAGCGCCCCGAGCACGAGAATGGTAAAAATAAAATCGGGAATTTTAAACGCGGCAAAATACGCATCGGTCACCGGCCCCGCGCCAAACATGGATGCGAGCAGCCTTTCCCGCACAAGGCCTGCCACGCGGGAAAGGACCGTAAAGATCCCGATGATGAGTGCTCCCTTGCCAATGCCCTTGGTCATGAAATTTTAGAAGGAATATGAGAAAAGCCGCACCCGCGGCTCCGATTTCTCTGCGGAGAGGCTGCTGGTGAGGAATTGATGTTCCTCATGTTTCAGTACCTATGTACTTTTATTTCCGCAGCCTTTTCGCAACGACATTTCTGTCGCTTCCCCCACTATAATCAATTAATCCTTATGCGTCAATAATGTACCAAGTACGCGCTCAATGAGGGGTATCGCTATCTTCGCGATTCAGCCCCCCTCCTGATCTCCCCCCTGTAAAGGGGGAGAAAACGATATCGTGTCCTCCCCCTATGGCTTCGCCATATCTTGATGATAAAAAGGGGGAGGCATGAGGGGGTGTCGATGTTCAGTGAACGAGTACTGCACTAAGTCCTGAGAATTATTTAAAATTCTATAAATATCCGCGTAAAACCATTATTGAACCGTGCCATAACTACTTATGCCATTCAAGGATAGAAACCATATCACGATCAATAATATATTCATGCGCTATACTATTGCCGACTACATTTGAAGAAGCTCCATTGAACACCGTCTCTTTACCCCACTCTGCGGGCGCCATGAGCGTATCAGTGAACGGGGTATCAAGCGCGCCCGGTTGCCGCTGGATAAACAATTCGTACCTGCGAGCTTTCTCGGCAAAAAACGGGAGGGTGCCGCGCTCAAATTTCACCACAGGAGGGGTGCGGTACCGGACGCGATAGACGCTTTTTCCGCCCACTTTCGTCATGACCCATCCCCCAAACACCGTGAATCCATGCTCCTCGGTGATTCTTATCCCGCTGATATCATCAATTTTTGTCGATGCAATCATGCGTGCAAGCTCGGGATAGAGAGGAAGCGTTTCATCATATTTAAACAGCGCATCATCCGGAGTAGTAAATCCCTCTGCTCCCAAGAATACGCTTCCCAAAGGCACAAAGATTCTCACGTAATCCACGTTATGCACTTTCTCATAAGGGTCTGTTGCGTCGCCCCGATGCTCTCTGGTCACGGTCAGTATCGCTTCACCGGTCCCGTCAGATGCGAGCGTCACAGTGCGCTCCCAGCGTTCTGCCATCACCCGATCAGTCTTGCCGCCGCCAATATTCGTATGCACCAGCGCAAGATAATCCGAGGCAGTGGGCTCAACCGCCCCGCCCCATCCTGATGCGATAATCGCATTTTGGTCTTCCTCAAACGAGGACCACAGGAGCAGGTCGTGGCGATCTAGCGCCGCGGCAAGCGAACCTAATAATTGCGGGGAATGCTCCACAAAGGCGAAGGAGACACGCTCTAAAATGAGAGGCAACAAATCGCCAATAATCTGCTTCGGGCGGTTTAAGGATTTATCATACTCCACCTCCGCCGCATCCTGGAGTACGCGGCGTACGTTGTGATCGCTGACGACCAACTGATATGCGGGGAGAACGACTGGTCCTGTGATACGGAGAATATCCTCGAGCATCACCGGCGTAATGAAGATAACACCGTCAACGGTCGGCCCTTGTGATTTTTCCATAAACCACGCGAATGCTTGCGCCGATGAAGGAACATTGAAAAAATAATTCGCATTCCAAGGCTGCCATACGGGGCTGAACAGATGAAAAGGGTATGGCGCGTCCACTCTTGTCTGCAAACTCCCCTTCAGGTCATACAAGCCCCCTCCGGGAACGTCAATTGATTCCACGCTTCCGCGGTTGGTGTCCAGAAGCGCATAGCTCCCCAAGAAACCGCCGGTTGGCCTAAGTTCCGCGTCATTCTGGAATGCGACGATGATCCGGCGAGGGCGCTCGCCCCCTAAAAAAGAAGCAAAAAGCGCAATACCGCGCTGTGTTTGGGACAAGAGGCGTTCTGAAGGAGAAAGGAGCGTGAGAAAGGACGCAACTGAACTCCGATACTCCTCCGGAAGTTCCTGGAGGTTTATGGTTGCCGCTGAAAGATTAGCTTCTCGCAACGCGGTCACCGCCTCCCCCAAATACCGTGATACTCTCTCTAGTTCGTTCACAGGCACGCTCACTTTAGTCCCCTCTCCGCCCTCAAGCGCCGCAACAAATCCTTGTCCGCCCTGCAGGGACTGTTTGACGCCATCCAGCGCTTTAAAGGCGAGAAGCGTATATTCTGCGGCGCGGGATGAGTCTTCGCCGACGCTTAGGAGCGCAATATTGCTCCTTAAAGGGGGGATCTTTTCCAGAACCGATGAGAAAGGCAAATCATCCAGGGTACGGCTCACCTCCGCGAATTTGTCTTGCGCCGCAAGGAACGAGGCAATCGCCTCCGGAATATCCGATTCGTGAAACGCGTTTTGCGCGCGGCTTAAGGCTTGCACGCCCTCAACCGCCTCTCCCAACACCACACCGCGCAGCTGACGGTACCCATCAATAGTGCCCGCAGCCTTGACGGTAAGGATGAGGCCGCAGAGCACGCTTAAAAAAGTCACGATTTCGGCTCTGCGCCATACGCTGACCGCGATGGGCACCTCTTGTTCCTCGCGTGCCTCACCCAAACCGGCGGCGTCATCCGCTGCTTCCCTGTAAAAATGCGCGGACGGGCGCCGGATAAATTTGAATGATTTCGCAGATGAATCCTTGATCGTATTTTGTATACTGCTGAATACGGTCGCGCTCTGTGTGAACACCGATGAAAAGACCTTGGCGCTGATCTTCAAGATATGCTCTTTCCAGGAGAGCGTGCGACGCCGCATGCGCGCCACACGCTCCTCAAGCGTGAGCGTGTTGCGCATGAAATTTAATTTCATCGCATATTTCTTCTGCCGGGCTACTCGCCGATACGGTTCACGGATCGAGATGGTACGCGGAAGCTCTTCTGTTTTAAATTGTTCTATATGCGGCAGCGGTGACACGCCGCTCCCTTCCCGCAGGTCAATCACATAAGGGGAAGGGTTCGCATCCTTTGGATTATGGGTAAATCCAATGGGAATGTCATGCGAAATGGATTTCTTCATCGTATACATCACATTAAATTAAACTTACTCTCATGTCGTGCCAGAGGCAGATCAGCCTTTGGCTGAAGCCTATGGCTGAAAATCCCATTACAAAAACAACGATGTATAAAATTGTAATAAGGATTCCGCGTGGCGGGACCATTGGTATTGAGATGCCACTATTGTACCACGTTCTGTGCACCTTGCACGAGTATCAGGGCTCTTTAAAAGCTGGACAATCGCCTGCGCGATACTTGCGCTGTCTCCCGGTGTCGTATAGAGCGGTGCATCTCCCAACACTTCCGGAAAACAGCTGACCCAGGGGACTATCACCGGAGTGCGGTGCCACATCGCCTCGAGCGCCGGCAAGGCAAACCCTTCCATGCGCGAAGCGCTGACGTACGCGAATGCATTCCGATAAAGCGTCGTGAGCGTTTCGTCAGGCACCGCGCCCACTTCGTGATAACGGTTCCCTAACACGTTCCTCCCATATTCCTCAAGCGCCCTCGCAAAGGAGAGCGGGTGTGCGGGGCCGGCATGGACAAGGTGAAGGCGGGGATGCACGGAGGAGAGCGAAGCAACCGCATCTATGATGAGTGAGGTTTGTTTGTGCTGATACGCGCTCCCCACGCAGAGGACATATTGGCTATCAATGCCATACTGCGCACGGACCTCTTCCCAAGGGCGCGGCGTGACGTGCGCGAGCGCGTCGGCGCCTTCGGGTATCACCGACACGCGCCGCGGTACAATCCCTGTCACAGGCTTGATGCGGTCTGCGGTCCATTGCGAGGGGACTACGCAATGCGCGGCGCGGCGCAGGGCGCGCCGTACCACGAGTTTCATGCCATACTCTTTCGCACGCGCGACCGCCTTCATGCGCGTACTTACGCGCGCGCCTGTTTCCTCCCACATGATGAGGTCATGGAGCGTACAGACGAACGGGCGCGGCATCCATAGCGGCACATTGAAATGGGGTAAGTGATAACCGTCGCAATGCGAACGCCGAAAGACCGTCGGTAAAACAAGCTGCTCTTTCAATCCGTACCACGGTACATCGGCAAGTACCCGCCTAAACCGCCCGTCAAGGTGCGGGAAAAGGTCCCAATTTGAACGCCGCAAAAAAAGCGTCATGGTAAACTGCGTCTTGCTCTCGCCAAACGCCTTCACGACGCGCTCTACATAGCGCCCCACTCCCCCCTGCGCAATCCCAGCAAATCGCGCATCAAAACCAATGTGCATATACAATATGATAAATCCCAAATTCCAATGCTCAATTCCCAATCAAGCTCCAAATCCTCAACCGCTTAAAGCGGGAGAAATTGAAAATTGAGCATTGAAAATTTTATTTTGAATTGGTTAAGGGGGTTTAATTATTGGTCATTTTACACTTATATTACAACTTGAAATGAGTGTTCAGTAAATAAAGATGAGGAACGCATATCACTCATACCCTCGAACAACCTGTTCAATGCAATCAGCCACTTGCGTGGCTGCGTGCTTCCACTGAAACTGGCGTGCATGCGCAGGCCCTTCCGCTTTAACGCGCTCCTGATGGCGCTGATCATGAAGCGCAAAAAGTGCGGCTGCCGCTATATCCCCGCTGTTATAAGGATCCACCATAAGCGCGCAGGTGCGCACTGTTTCAGGGAGCGAAGTGGTGGAACTCACTACGGCGGGCACGCCGCAGGCAAGCGCTTCAAGAGGCGGAAATCCAAAACCTTCATAAAGGGAAGGGTAGAGGAAACAGGAGGAAAGCCTATAGAGCGCATTTTTGTCCGCTGCCGCCACGTAGCCTATTTGATGGATGCGGGTCCGATAAGGATGGCGCGCAATAGCGCGATTGAGCGCATAATTGCGCCAACCGGCTTGTCCAGCGATCACGAGATCGATTTCCCTTTCTTGAGCGACAGCAGTGTATGCGTCAAGGAGGGTAATGAGATTTTTCCTTGGCTCGCGCGTGCCCAAAAAGAGGATAAATCGGGGGGGAAGTCGGTACGCGCGCCTCACTTTTTCCATGGCTGATGCGGACGGCGGGTTTAAAAAGGAAGCGTCAATCCCGGGCGCTATCACGTTCACGCGCGCAGGCTCAAGCGGCAGCCATTGGAGTATCTGCTGCCGCGTGCTTTCAGAAACGGCAATGATATGATCTGCGGTGCGCAGGGTGCGCGCAATCGCCATGCTCCAGTGCCAATATTGTTTTTTCAAAGAAAAATAACGGCGATAGCGGAATGAGCAATCATGCACGATGAGCACCTTGCGACAGCGGCGGCTGACAGGCGCGGACGTGATGTGCGGGGAGAGGAACGCCGCCACTTGCATGCCAGTTATCTTTCGGATAAGAGAATCAATGTGAGGCCTCTGGAAAGAGCGCGCAGCCAAATCAAAAAGTTTATTCGGCATCCTCGTATGGACAAGGGGTGCGCCAAGGGGCGGGATTAGGTATTTACCCTTCCGCAACCCGTTCGAAAAAAATACCACGGGCATCCGGTTGCACGCCACCAATGCGCGCGCGAGCTGTTCGGTATATTCTCCCACTCCCGTCTTGAGGCCCATCAAAGGTCTCAAGTCAATGGCTATTGCGGAAGTGAATTGTCTTCCTTGTACGTTTTCCATGCATGGGTGATATAACGCGGTATCTCTTCACGGAACCGTGCCGTACTATAGGCTTGCGCGTGCGCGCGGATACGCTGCGGATCAAATTGCATTTTTTGGAACCGCACCACTGCCTCGGCGAGGCATTCCCAGGTCGCCTCGGGAAAATACACTCCCGTAACTCCTTCTTTCACCGTCTCGAGAATGCCACCGGCGGCATACGCGATCACCGGCCTCCCGGCTGCCATGGATTCAACTGCAGTAATGCCAAAATCCTCCACTTGAGGGTAAATAAACGCGCCCGCGTCAGCAAATACCTTTGCGCGCGCTTCCCGCGAAAGGTATCCCGTAAAGCTGACGGTGGGGCCGGCGAGCGCGCGTAAACGGCGCTCTTCGCGGCCGCATCCGAAAATGACCAGTTTCATGCGGAGGCGGTTAAAAGCGGCCACCACGAGGTCAAATCGCTTGCTTTCCACGAGCCTACCCCCGGTAAGGAAATATCCCCCCTCACCCCGCCCGAGGGAAAATGCGTCAGTATCCACGGGAGGATAAATCACCGTGCTCTCGCGCTGATAATACCTGAGGATGCGCGCCGCGACGGCATGAGAATTTGCAAACATAACCTGCGGGCGTTCCGCGGCAAGCCTGTCCCACAGCCGCAATTTCGTCAAATAGGGCTGGACAAACGCCCGCACAAAAAAAGGGAATCTGCGATTCACGATGTAGGAATGCGCGTCGGTCCAGAGGTAGCGCGTGGGAGTGTGGCAGTAACAAATATGGAGCGTGTGCGGCTGCGTAAGTACCCCTTTCGCAAAAGCCGAGGCAGAAGAGAGCACCATATCGTATTCTGAAAGATCAATACTCTCAATGGCGGAAGGCATGAGGGGCAAGTACCACTGGAAATGCGAAGCGCCAAAAGGAAGGCGTTCGATAAACGTCGGCCGGATATCCCAGCGCCGATATTCATCCGGCAGATGTTTCTTGTCCGCGATGATCGTATATACCGGCGCATCAGGAAACAAGGCATGCAGTTCCTTCAACACCTCCTCCTGTCCTCCGCGCGTGCCTCCTAAAAATTCATGCACCAGGGCGACTTTCAAGTTATTTAAATTCATATACTTTAAATGCGATTATACCACGGGGGCGCGTAATCTCTTGTGGCGCTATTCCGCGAATCTCAAGCGAATTAGCTAATTGCACAGCCGCGTCTGACTGCACAGCGGCCGCACGGAAGGTGTCCTCCGCCTTCACGAACACAAATTCTTCAAATCCCGCCTCACGGTAATAATTCTCTCCTTGTTCCCGTGCGACCTTCAGGAAATCATCCGCAGTAACGACCGGAAGCGCTTGATAGAAAGCGCGACGGTTAATATACCACACCCGGGGAAACCAGTTCATATTTACATCAACCACGAGGAGCGTGGCGAGGGGTTCAAAATTTTTTTCGCTGCGTGCTTCAAAATAGGCATCCATCACGCTTCCCAATAGCGGACTTTTGCTCTGAAGGCGTAACGTCGTAATGCCACGGTCGAATTTCTCGTGCAAATATCGCTCCAGTTCATTATACCCCCACCACTGCCCTTGCGTCAGCACTTGCGCATGCGTCCATCGCGCGGGGCCGAAAGGAAAAATCATGAGATTGCTATTTATGCTGAAACCGATTTCATAGACTGCACACGCGATGCCAACCGCCACTACGACTGGCCGCCACCCGGCCTTCGCGCGCCTCCACGCTTCGATGCTTAATCCGGCCGCTGCCATTGCCGCAAACGGCATAAGCATCGGCAAAAATCTCGCCCCCGCCCCCATGATAGTTATCAATCCTATCATGCAAATCAATCCTATCAGTCCTATCCGGCCTATCTGACTTATCTGACTTATCTGACCTATCTGACTTATCCGATCTACTTTCCCTGCCGTAGCCTTCAGGCGAAGGCGGGTCCGTCCTATCCACCCCATCCGCTCCATCGCGCTCCTCATGACCCTGCGCTCCGCCACTATATGGTAAATCCAGAATAACACTCCTGCACCAGACAACGCCAACATCACCGGCGACATGGTTCGGGCAAGCTCCCGCCACAAGTCGAGAAACCGGTCTCCCATGACGCCGATCGGCTTCCCCGGCAACAATGTCCACTCGGGCGTCGCCTGTCCGAGAAGATACGAAAATTGGAGATCAAAATGCCCAAACTGTCGGAACATTCCGATGTTATACAATATCACGGGAGTAAAAATAACAAGCGCGATCAGGTGCGCGAACCAGAATTCTTTTAATCTCAAAGAATTCCTCGAATAAACTATCAAAGTAATACACGTAATAACCCAGTACACTATAAGCGTGTACTTCACCATCATCCCCAACCCCAGCGCAATCCCAAACCAATACCAATATTTTTTCTTATTACTTGCGCGCAATCCCAGCCACATAATCAGCAAACCAAACGCTATCACCATCGCTTCCTGCAAGGCAGTCCTCGAGATCCAGACCGCGAGACTGCTCACCGCGAGCACGAACGCACTAACCAGCGCAACACCGTCACTCCAATTTTCATCCTGAGCCTTTCTGATGTCATCCTGAGCCTGTCGAAGGATTTCATTGACCAATATATACACCAGCCAAACTGACACAATGCCGCACAAGGCAGACGGAAGGCGCATCACCGTGAGCGTATCGCCGAAGAGACGGGAGAACACGTGTGGGATAAAAAAAGAAAGCAATGGATGATCGTGGAATGAGAGCGGCAGCCACCACGTTTTTTCCTGCAGCCACTCAAAAGGAGTAGTCTGGAATTCCGTGGATAAAAAATCAACCATTCCCAATGCCCGGAATGAATTAATCGCCTCATCTGTCACCACATCCGGCCCTCCCAATCCCCACAACCGCAGCCCCGCGGCAAGCATCAAAATACCAACCAATATATATCTCTTTTTATACATATCTACATATCCGACTTATCCGACTTATTAATCGAACATCATCCGTTATCACTTTATCTCTTCCGCCCGCCCTTGACAACTCTCTCTCTCTGCAAAACTATGTTGAACCAACTGAAAGGAATACCAATGTTTAGGATAGCTCTTTACCTCTTTATCGTGTTCATTAATTTAGGTGTCGGAAGAGAATTGTTCAACATAGAAATCAGCCCAACCAGTATCTTCCAAGAATCGGTTACGGTTGGTCTCTTCTTCGTCATCTATGCCCTTGACCAAATAATCAAGAAGTTAAAATCGTGAACACAAAAAAGGACGGTCAGTCTCCTCACGGATTCCGACCGTTCAATTATTTTTCCTTTCTTAAGTCATGACTAAGCTAAACTATTACACCCCTCTATTCCTCACTAATACAAACGGCGTCTTCAGCATAATAATGATGTCTAAAAGCAGCGACCATTGCTCCACATAGAGCATGTCAATGCGCGATTCCTCGGCAAACGTGAGGTCGGTCCTGCCGGAGACTTGCGCCATGCCGGTGATGCCGGGGCGAATGGTGAGCAATTTTTTCTGCGGCGTCTCGTACTGCGACACCTCCTGCGGCTCATGCGGCCTAGGCCCCACGAGCGACATATCGCCTTTCAATACATTCCACAGCTGCGGCAGTTCGTCAATGCTCGTGCGGCGCAAAAACCGACCGACGCGGGTAATGCGCGGGTCGTTCTTCATTTTAAAAAGCGGCCCGTCATTGCGCTCATTCTGCGCGACCAGTTCCCCCTTCATCTCATGTGCGCCCGCGACCATCGAGCGATACTTATAAAGAATAAACCGTTTCCTGCGCGCGCCAATCCTCTCCAGTCCCACAAACACCGGGCCGCGGCTGTCTAATGTAATCGCCGCCCCCACCACCACCGTAATCAGCGCCAACAAGAGCAGTCCGACGAACGCAACGCACATGTCAAACAGCCTCTTCAACACCTTCCCCCATCCATCGAGCCTCGTCGCACGTACTTCGATGATGGGAATGCCGGCAATGAGATCCACTCCTATATTCGAGCTCTGCCCTCCCAAAAGCTCCGCGGTATATTTAAACCCCACTTGGTGCGCGGTGCAAAAATCCATAAGTGACTTCATGCGTTCCCTGCTAATATCAGTATCCGTGAGCACCAATTCATCCAGATCGCACCCCGCATCCACATACGCGCGCAATGCGCGCTCTCCCGCCTCGTCCCACCTCGGGAGTTGCTGCACGATTCTGTGCCCGCTTGATAATGACCCGAACCGGGAGGAAAGCAATGCCCGCGCAGTCGCATCATCGCCTATTAAGGCCACTTCATGGAGCCCCTTACCCCGCTTCCAATACGCGCGCTTGCAGAGCCGCATACCATATCGCTCAACAAGCACGAACACCACTGCAAACCCCCATGATGCCAGTATCATGAACCGCGACGAAAAAAGCTCGCGCGAGAAAAAAAACACAAGTACCACGGCTAACGTGCCGGTCGAGCAGGCAAGCGCAACCCGTCGTATCTCTCCGGAGAATTTCCTTTCTCTCATCGCATACAGACCGGAAAATGCAAAGAGCGCAATCCACACGGCCGCGAATACCAGCACGAGCGGAAAATACTCACCGAAAGGAAGGCTGAACACCACAGGGCGCACGCGCTGAAAAAACTCCGCATACCGGAGAAAGTAAGCGGCCGACGCGGCCCCCACGATGGCAATGTAATCCACGGGCACGAGCGCGGCGGTGAAGATGATATCTGATCTGCGCATATTCACTGTCATTCCCGCCCCGCATCTCGGTGCGGGGTAAACTCCGACGGGAATCCAGAAAGAAAATAAATGGAACACCTATCTATACACCATTATACCGGAATAATCAAGGTCCGTACAAAAACAAAACCCTTCCAGGAAGGGTGGTAAGCCGAGTTCTGTTCCCGCGGTTCACCGGTAAGGTGATGCGCGAGTTAAGGCCATCTGTCTGCGTTCCGCATTGCTGCGGAACTGGCACGGAGGTTTCTCTCCTTTCACTCAAGCAGGGTTTGCAACCAATACGCGTCGCCGCGTACGGAACCTTGTAGCATCAGTGAGCATTGCTGCCCACAAATACACCAAGGTACTTTTCACCTTTTACTCACTGCTCCGCCGCAGTGCGCTGACGGACGCTGACTGGGACGCTGACGGATGCGGACATTGTCTGCGTAGGTCTGCGTGATTGTCTGCGTGTGTCCGCGAACCATTGCGAAGCAATGGGTTAGTATTGTCTCTGTTGCACTTTCCCTGGGCTTCATCCGCTGGCCCTTATCGACATTTCGAAATATCGATATATCGAGTAAGGTGCGGACTGCTCCCGATCGCTGTTAGCGATTGCTTATTTCCCTAATGCATTGGGGAGTGCTCGGACTTTCCTCCCCGCCTAAGTTTTGCTCCAGAAAAAAACTGCTATTTCTCTCTCCATGAAATGCACCTTCTTTTATTGGCACCATATTCCCTTAAGCAAAATTTAGGCGGGGCGGCCTTCTTGCCTTCCTGGAAAGGCACTATGCACGCTAATCCAGATAACGACTTTTGTCAAGAAAAAAACGCGAGGCGGCGTATGAAATCATTTTTTCCAATTTCATATATCATTGGGTGAGGAAAAACATGCTTCAGGGACGCGGCCCTCGCTTTTTAAGTATTCAACGCTACAAAGTAACTCTCGTCAAGCATCAAGCGCCCTGTTCACTTCCCGATCCGCGTCCTTGTTCAGCTCGCGCGGAATAAGCGTATAGCTCACGCTCTTGCACCGCGTCTCCAAAAGTTTCGCCTGCGCGTAGAGCGGTTTTAAGTCTTTATCCTTCACGCGGTACTCTCCCCGCAGCTGCTTCCCCACCAGCTCGCTGTCAAGGCGCACCTCGAGCGCATCCGGCGTATGAGTCAGCGCATATTCAAGCGCGGCGATGAGTGCACGGTACTCCGCCTGGTTATTGGTCGCAGTGCCAATCGTCTCTCCCTTGCGCCTCAACTCCTGGAGCGCTCCTCCCTTCTTCACGGCAAATGCCACATACCCGATCGCCGCAGGCCCGGGATTCCCCCTCGCCCCCCCGTCGGTGTAAATAATGAAATTATTTTTCATACTATTTATTAAAAATTTACTTAGCGAGGAAACTGCAATTTTCGAGGCGGAAACCCCGATAGGAGAAGCTTCGCTTCCCTACGGGGCAGGGGCGCTCTCGAATGAGCGACGTTTACCCCGTACCTCCGCCTTAAGCGGATGGTACTGGGGCCGAGTAAAATTGTCAGTTGCCGAGCGTCATTGAAAGAAATGATGCAATAAAATAAATCACTCTATATTACTCACTTAATCTGCAATCTTTGATATACAGCTCCACCGCACTGTTCCCCTTCCACACATTGATCTTCGGCTCATACACCACATCCACCAATGCTCCTTCCTGCAGCACCTGAATCTCCTCGTCCGCATGGCCGAACGCGATCGCGCGACGTGCGCTTCCCTGCTCATTCACCACCGTGCATTTTACATGATTGCCCTCTTTCCCTACCAGAGAAACCTCGCTGACGCGGCAGCGCGTGGTGAGCAGGAGCGGTACTGGATTTTCTTCCCCAAACGGCGCGAACGCCTCAAGCGCTTCCACGGCCTGCTCATCCACCTCCTCAAGCGTGGCGACCGCGTCAATGTCCATGGCATGCCCCTGGGGGACAAAGGCGCGCAGAGATGTGGCTGCCATAATCATTTCCCGAAACGCTTCAGGAGTAACGCCTTCTGAAAGCGTAAATCCTGCCGCATCCGTATGCCCTCCCCAGTGCGCAAGGTGTGAGGCGATGTCCGCCAATGCCGCGATACAATCAAATCCCGGCACGGCGCGGCAAGACCCTGTCCAGCCGCCATTCATGCCCCCTATCGCAAATACCGGCCTTGCGTATTCATCTGCCAATTTCCCCGCGAGCAGCCCGACCAGCCCCACGGACCAGTCATCTTTTGCCACGACAATGAGCGGCGCATCGTCCATGCGCTCAATTTGCACGACCGCCTCCGCAAACATCTTCTCCGTGGCTTGCTGCCGATTCTGATTGACCCGCTCAAGTTGCTGCACTAATCCCTCCACTTGCGTTTCCTCCTCCGCGCGCAAGAGATCATACGCGAGGGACGCATGCTCGATGCGGCCGGCGGCATTGAGACGCGGCGCTATACCAAACGCAATGTCGCGCGCGCTCAAACTTCGCCCGTTCCCGTTAAACCCTTCTGCACTCTTGAGCAATCCTGCATTCCGCATCAGCGCTGACAGTCCTCTCCGCCGGCTGCGCGAGAGGACCTGCAGCCCATAATGCACCAGAGTCCTATTTTCGCCCACCAAAGGCATGACATCCGCCACCGTGCTGATCGCCACGAGGTCCAAAAGCCATTTCTCGAATGCTTCCACATTGCGCTCGCTCAAATGCAGGGATTTAAACCTCGCAGTCCTTAAAATGGCTTGGGCAAGCTTGAAGACGACGCCTCCTGCCGATAACTTGCGAAAAGGATACGGCTCGCCAGGGATATCGCAATGGATGATTGCGTGCGCGGCAGGAAGCGTTTCCGGCGCGCGATGGTGGTCCACCACGATGGTATCGATATGGCGGCTCGCGGCATACGAAATCGCATCCGCATTCGCAATCCCGCAATCAACCGCTATAAGCACATTAGTGCCCTCCCCCGCCAGGGATTCGACGGTGCGCGTCTGTAGCCCGTACCCATCGCGCATGCGATGGGGAAGGTGCACGCGCGGGGATCCGCCTAAAAATTCAAGGGTGGTGGCGAGTATCGCACTCGCGCAGACGCCGTCCGCATCGTAATCGCCATGGATCACGATACGCTCTTTTCCCTCAATCGCCTTGAGAATCCTTGCCACCGCCTTCTCCATATCGCGGAAAAGGAACGGATCATGGAGATCGCGATGGTAATCCGGTTTTAAAAACCTGCGTGCCTCCTCATCCGTCCTCAACCCTCTATTCCACAATACCTGCCGCACTAAAACAGAGGGGTGTACACCTTGTAAAAAATTTTCCTGTATAGATTCTGCGATATTCCACTGGTATGACATACGTTATTTTCTTCTTGCCAAATACTGGATGAAAAGACTCTTTTCCTTTATTTCTTTTTTAAAATCATGATAAACGCATTCGACGGTAAAATCCTTGCTTAAAATATCGATCATGTCGTGCTGGTAAATAGGATAGAGATCGAGCTTGCTCCACACTTTTCTATCTTTGTCATAATAATGGAGCACGACGACAGTATCGCTGATATAAGCAGGGAAGACAAGCACGCGGCCGTGATAATATATGGAATCGTCAAAGAGGAAATGCTGGAAAATATGATCGGTGGGTAAATTCATTAAAGAGTGAATATAATCATAATTTCGCGAATCGATAAAAAAATACCCCCCTGGCTCGATAAGTTGGGCAAATTTGTTCACGATAATCTGTTGCGCTTTCTTCGTATATTCCCGCGTGCCTCCGCCGATGTAAGTAAGAGAATTGCCTGTTAATAAAGCGAAATCAAAGGTGCCCTCATACGGCGGATCAGCCTTGGGCAGATCGAGCCAGTTTGCATGGTGAATGAGAATGTGCTGCCGTTTTGTACAAAAAAGCGCGCCTGACTGCTCAATAAACCCATCATCCACTTCATTTGCTTCTGCACGCGTCCAGGCATACTTTCTACGCCCAAGTGTCTCAAGAATTCCGGAAAGTTCTAAGCCCCCTCCCACCCCAAAGTCTATAATACTCTTCAGGTTCTGCTGTTCAATGATATCCACGTAGAAATCAATCTCGTCCTGCTTCACCTTACCCTTAAACTGCGGATAGATGTCCCGCTCCCAGCTCACCAACTTGAAATCCTTGAATTCTTCAATCGGATTGCTGATGTACGGGAGCGTGTTTTTAAACATAACGTATCATACTTAATTTTGAGGCCATGGCTAAAAAATTACGTATGCGCTGTCGTTAACCCGTATGACTTCATCAGTCTGCCCTCATCTCCCCCCAAATGAGGGACGGGGATGACTTTCACTGCACTATCATCGAAACCAAAAAACCGTTTTATAATTGCGACTTCATTCGCACACTCATGCGGATGCACCCATACGCTCTTCTGAAGCATGGTAAACCCGAGCTCAATGAGTTTTCCGCGCAGCGCCTCTCGCTTGCTCTTTTCTCGTGTAGGCACATCGAACAACAACAGCCGCCATTGCCCATCCCACCCCTTTGGTTGCACAATAACGAGCTTATCAATATCATCCTTCCCCACTTTCTTCCTCCCCTCTGCGGTCAATGATATAAACATCTGCTGTCCCCGATACTTCACTTGAAGCATTCCACATCGTTTTAAATAAGTGTATGCGTCATATAATCGTTTTCGTTCTCGTACGTTTCCCTCTTTGAGGTCATTAAAAATGCCCTTCCAAAGACGTGCCGCGAACAGGGGCGACTGTGCCGCAAGAATAATCAAACCCGCAGTTGCCACCCCGCGGAGCACTTTTATTGTCATAGATTGGTGAGTGTATCTACGTATATTTTTAGCCATGGCTAGAAAAGTTCACTTCTTCCTTAGGCGCCGTAAAAAAATAACATATCCAACCTATTGACATTATAGTTCCGGAAAACAAGGCCAAACCTTGTAGTTAAAGAAATGTTATTTTTTAAGCGCCCTTACTCCCTCTATTATACCCAAAGAGAAAAATAAATACAGTGGATAATATCTTCCCTTGCTCCGCTTATCGTTCCTATCAACAAGTCAACATACGTAATTTTCAAGCCATGACCTAAAAATTACGTTTTCTGAACTATCATTAGTAGAGTCTCCCTCTATACCTCTTTTAACTTTCATGCTACATTACCTACACTTATCACACCTAAATCAACCGCAAATGGAAAAAAATTATAAATATCTCAACGCCATCACCGCGCTCTTTGTGACCGTGCTTCTGGTCTCAAATATCGCCTCAAGCAAGATTCTGTCTCTGGGGCCTTTCACCTTCGACGGCGGCACGATCCTCTTTCCTTTGAGCTACATCTTCAGCGATATTCTCACCGAAGTATACGGGTATGCCCGCGCGCGCCGCGTCATCTGGACAGGTTTTGCCATGATCATCCTCGCGTCGCTCACCTTCATGGCAGTAGGCGCGCTTCCTTCCGCGTCAGGCTGGGAAGGACAAGGCGCGTATGACGCAATTCTCGGTCTTACGCCCCGCATTGTAACGGCGAGCGTCCTTGCCTACTTGGTAGGTGAATTCATTAATTCGGTCATTCTCGCAAAAATAAAAATTGCCACCTCGGGCAAATTGTTGTGGCTCCGCACCATCACCTCGACAATTTTCGGGGAAGGAGCTGATACCGCGCTTTTTGTCCTCGTCGCTTTTTCCGGCATCCTCTCCGGACAACTTCTCATTAGCATCATGCTTTCAAACTATATCTTCAAGGTAGGAATCGAAATTTTATGCACTCCCTTGACCTATCTCCTTACCGGCGCATTAAAGCGGCGCGAACAAGTTGACTTCTACGATACTGCGACTCGCTTTAATCCCTTCTCGCTTAAAGAATCTGCCCAATAATATCCTCTAATACCTTTGGCGATTCTGCGAGATAGTCAGGGCGCTGCGCTTCCAGAATCGAGCGCGTATTGAATCCCCATGTTACTGCAATTGAAGTGACGCGCGCGTTGCGTGCCGCGGTAATATCCCGCACCTCATCCCCCACATACGCGATATGCCCCTGTAGAAGGCGTTTTTCTTTGATTATTTTTTTCAACTTTCTGCTCTTGCCGAAAATATCCGTACCCGCATGAATAAAATCAAAAAAGGTAAGCTGATGGCGCGTGAGGAAATCCTGCACATTTTCCTGCGCATTCGAAGTAAGGAGCCCGAGCGCAACCCCTTGTTCATGGAGGCTAAGAAGGAGCGCACTCATGCCCGCAAAAGGCTGCACGTCTTTCATGCCCGTGCGGAGTTCGGCATGCATGCGCGCGATGATGATCGGCAGCTGAAAATATGATATTCTGAACTGTTTCATAATTTGCCGCGGCGTCATGGCGCGCAAGCTCTCGAATTGCTGGCGGATTAAAGGCGCCCGGCCGTATTCGGTTAAGACGCGATTCAAACCTTGAAACGTCAGCTCAAGAGTATCGGCGATCGTGCCGTCAAGGTCAAATATGATTGAATATTTTTCCATAATGCTCATGGACAATGAGCGCGGTGTCCACTATAATAGTATACATCACCTTTCTCTCATCTCACATGTCTCTCACCTCCATTTGGAAACGGTATCGCTCCGAGAATCCCCATGAAACCTACAGCGTGCGCGTACTCTCGTACCCTCAGGAACTGGAGCACGAAGATTCGCTTCCCTTGGAGCTTCAATATATTCGTGAAAAAAATCCTGCGCTGTTTACGGAATTAAAAATACTCCTTTCAGGCGGCAAAGCGATCGGCATCAGGACAATCAAAATTTCCCCCCAAAAATGTGCTGCACGCCGTGAACGAATTGTCTGTGCGGTCCCAGCACCGCATGATTCTGACCTGGCTCCCGCAAATGCTCTGGAGCCAGCAAGAACCGCATATTTCTGATGATGAACGCGCCCTTGCGTTGAAAGACGGCGTGGACCTGGACGAATGCGTGAAGACCATCCTCAAAGAGCGCTTTGCGTTCAAACGGTTTGTGCTTATTGACGAAGTGAATGAAGGCACTCGCAAAGAGGAAATGATACTCATAAGCCGCCTCAATGAAGAGCTCTATCCCCTCACTATCCACTACATTGTCGAGCGAATCATTGCGGACAATGCCCACGAGCGCACCGCCGTTGCCCAAGCAATCATCAAGGCACTCATCATCATCGGGCCAATTACCCATATCCTAGAGGTGTATGCCCGCGGCATGGGCAAAGTGTTTGCGGCATCCACTGATGATGTGCTCGCCGAAGTGGCGGAGCTTACCGCCCTGCGCGGCTCTGGATTTGCATGGAAGAAACTCGCCGCCCGTTCCAAGATTCTCCTTCCCGTGTTTATTCTGGCCACCTATGGCGCGTTCAGGGTGGAGCACATCATTGAATCGGGAAGGATGTTTCTTGCGGGCATCGTGTTCGGCGGGTCGGCGGTTGCGCTTTCCCTCACCACCGCAGTCCAGAGCATACGCATGTACCACGAGAGCGTCGTGGGGCTGATCAATGACCGCAAATTCCCTCCACTTAAGTCAAAAGAAATATGGAAACTCGCATTCCTCCAGGATTTTACCAATCCTGCGCGCCTTGGACTTCTCATCGGCGCCGTCTGCTCTCCCCTCATCGCCGGCAGCATCTTCCTCTTCTTCCCTCCCTTGACCCATAACGGCTGGATATTGGCAATGCTGGGCACAATGGAAACGCTTATTGCCGGCCTTACCGTGCTGGTGGCACGATCAGTGAATGAATGGCGCCTTCGCCGAGATTTGCACGAAGCCATAACCGCGGCAAAAGAAAAAAAGCCATGGTCCGAGGCGCAGGCCTACAAATTTGTTAAATAAAAAACATAGCTCAATTAGAGATAAGTTATCGGAAATTGAAAAAATTGCTCTTTTCAACATTATGAAAGTTTTTATCGAAAACGAGGCTGGTACTGACCAAAAAAATATTTATAACGAGAGAACGCTCGAGTACAAGAAGACCGTTACAGTATCGAGAAAATACCCCTACCCTTATGGGTTTATTCTAGACACCACGAGTGGAGACGGCGATAATCTCGACTGCTTTGTTGTCACAAATAAAAAATTACAGAGTGGGCAAATAATCGAATGCGCTCCAATTGGTTTAATGGAACAAATTGAAACGACGTGGAATCAGTCGAAAGGAGATACAGAAGAGAAAGATCATAATATTCTCGCGATTTTTCCTGACGAGAATATTGGAATAGATGACAGTGTGAAGAAATCATTAAGCGACTTCGTATCACATGTCTTTGATCACCTACCCAACAAAAAAATACAGGTAGAGCGCTTTCTCGATCAGGAGGAAGCACTGCGGTATATAGAAAAGTGCAAAAATAAACAACAATGACGGGATAAATTTTTTTGGCTTAATGGTAAATTCGTAAGGCTATTTAGAAAGAATTTCATCGATCATTTTCAGCTTTCTCACTCCTTTCAATCCACGGTGAATCCGTAGCATATCTTTGAGGTGGCTGAACGTTCCATCTAAGGAGTTGGTGGTATTCGGAATCTTAAGTTCAGGATATTTCTGGTACGTATACAGCAAGGGGAGATTTCTGATAAGGCTTCGATAGGCTGACCGTAGCCGTCGGTGCGTGTAGAACCATCGTTTAGTCATAGGATTGTACGTCTTTTCACTTAAGAACGATCCGAAGCGGGCGTGCCATGCGCTCAAGAGCGATGCCAGCTCATCTGCATCGATGGTGGGAATGCGCAATGCAAGATGCCTCAGTGCCTGACCGGCAGAAAGTTTCGGCCTGGTGGTCAGATACCGAGTCACGATGGCAATCTGGTGGAAGTGGCACAACTGTACAGGAATATCCCAGAATGCCTCAAGAATGCCTGGTTTTCCATCAATTACGGCTGCCTGCAGCTCAAACCCTTGGCATTCAAGATTCCACCGGAGTTCATGATATATATTTGCGGTTTCAGTGAGCGCAGCCCTCCAGATGAGATTTTGTTTCAAATGCGGCGACCGGAGGACGCAGACGCCGAAGGTTCGTTTCACAAAGGTCATGTCAGCTACCACGACAACCGGCTGCGGTTGCCGTCGCGGCGGAGCAACGATTATCCGTTCCAGCTGCTGTCTAATCCATTTCTCACTCCGATTATGCTTAACTGCCAGTTGCCTTGCCGTCTGACGTTCCCATACGTATTGTCTCCAGAGAACTCTCTGAAGGGGAATGCTCCTTGATTTGGCAACGAACTGCGTGCCGCACGCATTGCACCGATAGCCTTGTCTGCCCCTAAACCGACCATTCTTCTTCGTAGCTTGAGAACTGCATTGTGGACAAATTCT
>JBAZQN010000018.1 GCA_041645165.1 Patescibacteria group bacterium
CGTTTCTTTCAGCGCGCTCTTCGAGCCCCACGGGTATTTTCCTCAAGTTCGCGTCGGAAATGCCGAGGCCAAACGCTTGCAGGGCGCGATACGCGCTCTCGCCGTCTTTGAGGTAGAATCGCTGTTCAGTGACCGGATCCACGTACCACGCCTCGCCATGCTCCTCTGTCTGCAGGAATATCTCCCCTCTGACGCGGTGCGCCAGCGCGGTGTTGATGCTCAACGTCAGGCGCTTTTCCGTCTCCACGACTTGCCGTTCTAATTCTGTAATCTTCAATTCCAGCCTTTTAATGCGCTCGCGCAGCTGCTGCTCTTCAGAACCTGGCTTCTGTTCCACTATGATGAGCGTTTCCGTCTTCACCGTCTTCGTGAGGGTGTTATTAGTCTCATCGGATTCGGCAAAGGCGTCATTGAAATCAACCTTGCTTGTCAGATTATAGATGCCGCTCGCGTTGGTTTTTAAAGACTCATATGACGGCAGTTCTCTTGCCTCCCCAGTCGCTAACACTTCTCCGGCGCCGTTATGGGAGTAATACTTCTGGCCGCTCGCGGTATCGGTCGTCTCAATGGTGAGCGTTTTGGCTTCCGCTATTCCGCCAATATTTCTGAATTTCACATACACGTAGTATTTATCGTCGCGGCTGTCATTGGCAATCCTAATATTCTGAACGATAAAATCAGGCTTCGCGGTGGTTGCGGTCAAAAGGCACACGCCGTCCCCGCACCCGTTCGGACACGCATATACCTCGGAACCGCAGATGCCGCGTCCGTCATTGTAGGTGCTGGGGAAATATTCCAAAAGATTGGCGCCGAGACACTTGTCTTCTTCCGGCAGGTAATTATTCATTTCGCTCCGGCACACCCCTTTCTGGTAATAATCCTTGCCGCCGTCAGAGTCGGTCACTGCGGGGATGGGTCTCGTGGCGTTTCTATATATCTCGAAACTTCCATCATTGTAATTCTTGTCATAGCGCAGGGGGCCTTCAAAAGCAAATTTCCAGTGAGTTGCGTCAATAGTTTCTATTTTAAAATTCAGAGGGTCGCTGGAATAGACTGGCCCGTAAAAGGTATTCCACCAGGAAGATTTCAGGCTCAAGAGGAGATTGTCCCCTTTCTTAAAAATACCAAGGCTTTGAGGCGCCTCAACGGTGGGATATTTGCCATAGTATTGCGCTATTTGTTTCTCTGAAGGAGAGAAGAGGCTGATAGTTGTTCTTTCGGCTGCGTTATACCAATTCATCTTGAAATAATACTCACCTGCTTGAGGGATGGTGATCCCCTTTTTCTTCATAATACAGGCGTTTTCGCTGCAGCCGAACGCGCATTCAAATTCGCCCCCCTTTGCCTGATCACAGCGCTGAGTGCTCTTGTTGCAATAATATTCTGTGAGGCACTTATTTGACCTGCCGCTCGCATCCACGGCGACGCACTTATCCTCATGCGCGCCGAGCGCGTCAGTGCACCAGCCTTTGACGTGGTAATTGGCGCCGCCATCAGAATCAACGCAGAGCGGAGTTTCATACGGCCCCACTGAGATTGTTTTAGTGAGCGAATTATTGGCGGTACTGGATTCATTAAGTGGCGGATACGTTTCATTGTTATACACTCTCTCCTTATCGGTGTCGGGAATAAGGATCGTATAGGCAAATGCGCCGGCGCCCGTGAATTTGGTTTTGAAACTTTTCAGAATAGTTCCACCCGCCACGACATCACTATCCTCTTTGTACCCGCCGACGACATCAGACACGATCTCACTGTCGCGATTATGCGCCACGGTTACCCAGAATTTATCGCTCACCTGCACCTCGCCAATATTTTTTATAGTCACCGTCATCGTGACATCTTGGTTCAATTGAGGGCTCGCGGGCGACCAATTGAAGTCACTGACAATCAAATCCGGCTTCTCGCTCTTAGTGGTGAAGGTGCCATTTTTTGATGGACTAGTATAATTTTTTTTATCAATGGCGCTAATGGAATAATAATAAAGTGTGCCGGCCAGCAGGTTATTTAAAATAACTTCGTGCGTGGTGTTATAAACAGTGCCGGCCACATACTTTTGATAATCCTGCTCACTAGCCGTTTTGTACCAAACTTCACTTTTAGTAAGAACGTCTGTTTCAAAAACAACTTTGGCTGTCGTAGATTCAATATCAGTCACGTAATAATTAGTGATTTGAGGTCTGGTTGGAACATCAGTTATTTCAATACTATAGGTCTTGCTGTTATTATTCTCATTAGTCTCATTTATTTTATTATTTGGATCAACAGTCACAGTTAAGCTATGCTTGCCCACAGTATTATACTTTATAGTTCGCCAGATTTCAGCGCTATTTTTTGGTTGGCTTATTGAGGTACCAATTACCGCTCCAGGAGCATCTATAGAAAAATCATAATTAATTAAATTGTCGGTTGGTTCAAACAAATCATCAAACTTTATATATAATGTCATGTTATTGCCAACCTGCGGAAGGAAATAAGCCTGAATATCTTGAACTATAAAGTCGTGTTGCTTGTCTGATATACAAGCGCCGTCTTGACAACCATTAGGGCAAAAATAACCAATAGCTCCGTAACTGGAACCATCCAAGCAATAAAATTCTGTCAAATTAACTGGATTGCCTTGACTATCTTTTCCGCCAGTGGAACAGTAATCATCACTAAAGCCAGACACACCGCCATACCAACCAGATGCTATTCCTTTTGTATAATAATCCTTGCCGCCGTCGGAATCGGTGCAGGTCGCAGACAGAGCGTTCACATAGATATTTTTAGTTAAACTGTTATTGTTTTCATTTGATTCATTAATTAAATTAGAAGGATCAACTTTAATTTCTACAATCGTATTTCCGCTATGGATAAAATATCCCTCCCACTCCATAACTAATTGTTCGTCTTGTCCCATCGGATCACTATTTGTGGGCAATGGATAAATTAAAGGAATGGGATTATTTTCTCTTGTATCTATAAAATCTTCTGCTGAAAGGCTAAACGCATTACTACTTAAATCATAAATATTTGACCCTAAATTTTTAATAACTGCATTAACCCTGACTTTTTTATTTTGATAAACCGTTTCTAGTATATCTATTTGTTCAATTACTAAATCCGGCTTGGTACCAGAAGCAAAGGTACAACTTTGACTGCTGGTATTTTTGAGCCAATACGCCCAGCCATTGACCATCAGGCCTGTTGAATCAGTAACATAATTACCCTGTGAATCTAGACTTAATAATTCTAAATTATTACAAGTACCTTTTTTGTTATCCAAAACAGTAGATTTGCCTTCCGTGCCAATAAAATAAGAAACATTGGGAGCCAATGTTTTGGGTGAATAATTATATTCAGTGCCAGAGAAATTCAAAGGGCAATCACTCCCAAATTTGATCCAATAACCCTTACCTGCCCCAAGAACATCGCTACTACCCAACAAATAATATCCACCGCCGTCATGCATGCCATAAATGTTAACCAAACTGCCACAATAGGATTTGATAAAATTATATGTCAGACCTTCTGTGATGGGAATCGAAAACGCTTGCCATTTGTCAGCCGCGAATTGGAAATGCCACACGCCGTCGGTTTTATCAACTGAAGGATAACCGCCGCCGGTAAAACTTTCGGCTCGAATAGTTGAACTGGGTATAAACATCAACTGGCCCAAAACCAGAGCACCCCCTAAGAAAGCGAACAAAAACTTGCGTTGAATGATATGCATAGCATTCATATAAATTTATAAATATTATTATAGAATAATATCTGCGTAAATTTGCATTCGGCCGCATTATCGTACCCATGGTAGCGTGGCCCCGCCCAGGCGGGGCCACACGATCGGTTGAGTCGGAGATGAACTCCGACGCTACAGAGAGCAGCTAAAGAGGCTACCGCGATAATGCCATCCTTATGTAAGGCAAAAAGATTACTACCCCCATGATCGCGGCGACGAGTGAGGCAACCAATACCGCCGCTGCCATCAAATCCTTGATCTCCCGCACGTAGCGGTGCATTTTAGGCTCCACCAAATCAGCAATCCTCTCAAACACCGTATTCAATATTTCAAGAACCAGCACCACCATGACCACAAGGAGTATTGCGATGCCTTCCCACGGCTTGACCTGAAAGAGGTAGCTTAAAAGGAGCGCGCCTGCTGCGGCGCAGACAAGAACCTTGAACGTATTTTCGCGCGCCGCAAGCCTTATCCCTTCATACGCATACTGGAAACTTTGCTTCAATCGTGTAAGATGAATCATTCGTTTAATAGATTACCCACTGAATTCATAATTCTAAATTCCAGATTCTCTCGCTACGCGAGATCTGGCGTAGCCAGATAAATTCTAAATTCTTGTGTATTTCTTCTCCTTCTTCTCCATCTCCTTCATTTCTCTCATTGTTCCATGGTCATATCCCACAAGATGAAGGCAGGAATGGGCGATAACTCTCAAAAATTCCTGCGTGAAAGCGGCTTTGCGCGCGCGTGCCTGCGCGCGAATGCAGTTTATATCCACAATAATTTCTCCTATCCCTCCTGCATTCTTCGAAGGCTTTTGGAGGCAGAAACTTAAGCCATCCGTGGTCCCTCTCCGGTGAAGATAAATGTTATGAAGTTCGCTCATGCGCTTTCCCGTCACTGCGGCGATACTGATATTCCATGTACACCTTGGCGTCTCTTGTTGCAGTATGCGTTTCACAAGCGCGGATGTTTTGCGCATGACGAGAGGAGGCAACCGATGAAGGCTCGCCTCTACGTTTCCCTTATTATTACGAAACATAACAGGTGCGTGCATGGCCAATGTGGCGTACGTCTTGCAAGGCCTATCCATCTGTAGGGTTTTCCGGCTCCCTATAGGTACGGAAGCTCTGGACGACCATACGGTAAGTGGTTTGGAAATTCACCTCTTCGCGGATGCCCGGATTATAGGAAATGACATAGAGATAGCCGCTATCAATAAAATACGCGGCAAGCCCGTCGGGGCTCATGATCCCCGCGAGTGTTCCGGTGCGGACATCACGGAGGTCCCCGGTCTTCACCGAAGGGTACTGGCTCAAATACCATTCGCGCGCGGTTGCATATCCTTCAAAATTCTCCTGCGCCATGACTCCGATGAATTCTCCCGTGGCAGAATTAAATAATACCTGCATGGCGTTCGTGGGATCGAGCAGCCGATTTTCCCAAGCTGCCGGCACGAGGAGCGTGTACTTTAACTGGGGATTGATATAACTTCTCGCATTAACTGATTGCGCGAGTTTGCTCCCCCCTCCTTTACTGGGATCAAAAAGCAAGAGGAGCTCATCCCCGTCTAGGAAACTGTCAGAATCTGAATCAGGCTTATTCGGATCCGCGCCCCATAACGCTTCCTCGACGTCCGTCAGCTTATCGCGGTCTGAATCCTTGCTCGGAGGAATCACTTGGAAATTGGGAACAGGGAGAAGCGAGGTGGGCGGCGTTTCTTCTGGTGGCGCAGGCTGCTCTGCGGGAGGCGGGGTGATGGGTGTCGTGGTGGTCGCGACCGGCGGGGTAGTCGTAGGAACGGGATTTGCAGGAAGCGGATTATCTCGCGTGACTGGCGGTGTGGGTGCAGGCGCGGCGGGGCGTGCGCTCTCCGGCGCGGTTTCCTCCGGAAGCGGCGTAGTGGACACAGGAGCGGCAGGCGGAGCAATGCTTCTTAAAAAAAACCACGCCGCAAGTCCCATGCCTCCCCCCAGCACCACAATAATCCCTCCCCCGATAAGGAGCCGTTTTTGGAGCCAATTTTCCTGCTTTTTCACTACCAGAAATTTCTCTGGCATGATATGGATATCCATTTGCCCCATCTCGGGAGACGCCGCAAGCTCCCTATCCGCGGGAGGCGGGACGGCATGGGATAGATGCGATGGTTTATGGAAAAACGGAAGATCCATATTGAGAATGTAGTACAATGCAGGAGAGTAGTATTCACGCAGATCAACGCAGATACTCGGCCGCAATAATCTTCATTTTAAGCATGGTGTAGAGCGTTATGCGGCCGAACGCAGATTCACGCAGATATTCTTTTACTATCTCAAGGTTTAATCTCATTCAATTTGCCATCCCCATTGGGATTATAGCCGTTCTTGACTTCTTGCCCGTCGCTGAATCCGTCGCCGTCCGTATCCGCGCGCAAAGGATTTGTCTTAAAAGTCTTCGCCTCTTCATAATCGAACAACCCGTCAAAATCAGTGTCTACGTTGGTGGGGCTCGTGCCAAGGCTCGCTTCTTCCTGGTCAGTCAGGCCGTCATGGTCACTGTCTTGGGGCTGTGCCGCAGGAGGGGTTTGTGACGTAGGCGGTTCGGTGGGTGAAGGCTGTGTAACGGGGACGTTTGCAGAAGGCTGATTAGCCCCAGAAGGCTGCGCGGTGGAGGGAGCTGCCTCATTATCTGGTACTTGTGGATTATCAGTTTTATAAAATTTCATGTACGCCCATGCGCCACCTGCCGCAAGCGCGACAATCAAAACCACGGCAAGAATGAGAATAGTGCGTCTTCCCTTAGAGGTACCGGCTTCAAGTATAGGAGGGGATGCGGTAGGCGAAATCGATGAAATCTCTTCAGATGGAGACGCACCGCTCCCCTCTCCACGATCGGTTTTTAAATGAGTTGCGGGGGCGGGTGCGGTGGACGCAAAAATATCTTCTACCGTGCCGGGTTTTGGTTCATCAAACATATAATGTGAGAATTAAATTGTAATATCTTTCCGCGTTATTCTGCGCCTTATCCGCGTTGATCTGCTTCTTAATAACCATAGAAGCGGATCATGCAGATAGTTACGCGGAAGTACGCAGATGTGTAAATGTTATTAAGGTGACGGACCAATTTTATAATTCATGCTGCATTCTGCGACAGAGACGACGGAAGTGCCCCTAAGGAGAGGGTGTTCCATGTTCGCTCCCAAAGTAAAGGAGAGCCCATCAGTAGGAGTTGTTTGATAGGTATAGATTCTGCTATTATTAGGGCAATCAAAATCTTTACTCGTGTCATTCCAACAAGTTTGCTGATCGTACTGAGGAGCGGGACATTGATTAGGAATCACGCACGTCTGTGTCATATTACAGGTAGGATTCGCAGTTGGGCAATCCGCATCCGTTCTGCATTGAGTAGCGGTGGTTCCGCACGTATAGCAATCAGAGTCCTGCGTACATGCTTGGTTAATTTTTCCACCGCTGCTGCACGCGTGAGGAAATGCATTCAGAGGATCTATAGGCAGCGCTCTTCCCAAGGCGTTCCCGAGTGTTGCTTGCCATGAAGGCCAGCGCGATGTTGACTTACCTGGAAGATATGATCCGGCCGCAAGCTTTGGATACGAGGCTTGACAAATATATCTCGCACCCGTTGCGGGAATGCTCACGGGACATAATTCTTCGGGTTTCACCCCATCAACCACGCACGGCGTCTTACTCGTATTGTTACAAACTCCATGCGTTTTCCCGTAATCAAGAAGCGCTTTCTTAATTCCGCCCAAATCAGTCATGCGCTTTGAATCGTTCTTAACCTGCAGCTGCTCTACGGGACCCAAATTAATAAGGAATTTCCACGTCGCCACCAAACCGTTAAATATGCTTATTGTCTCTCCGCTTGCCCCTTCATTATATGAGATTAAGAAAATGTTGGTATAGAAAGTGGTTCCGGAAATATTCGGCGCAAGCACATAGACAGACCTGCCATCACGGATCGCGGGAAATCCGTCCACCGTATAGCTTGAAGGATTCCCGGGTCTCTTCACATTCGTCTGATACCACTCCATGAGAGAAAGTTTGTTAGAATTGGCATACACACGCAGGCCGATTGCATCCTTGCTTACATCGGGCGAAGCGCGCAAAAAGAGATATTCTTTCAAACAATCCGCGCACCCTCCTGTGCCCGTTCTTATCACCGGAGGATTGTTTAACTCTGGGAGATCATCATCCTGCGTATCCGATGCGCCCGCGTCGCGGCAATACCAGAAAGAAAAATTAAGGCCATTATCCACAAACGGATAATAAGGAAACGTTGGCCATGGATTTTCACACAAAGATACCTCCGCGCTTACAGTGGTCGTTGCCGAGCCCATGGTCGGATTGGGGTCGTGCGCCCCCACGCTAAATGCGCCTGAACCGTTCTTGGATTTTGTTACAGATGATTGAATTTCCTGCAGCGCTAAACTTGAGAGCTCAAAAAGGCTATCAGGGTCATCTTCTGCCCATATATACTGCGCTCCGGTGAGGGCTTGCGGCGGACTGGACGCGTCCCACGCCTGCGCGCGCCACGTGTGCTGGTTGCCTCCCGCGCTGCTCACGTCATCGGTGCAGTTATTCCTCGCGCAGGTGAACATATCATGGTTGCTTATGGTGGAATATGCATTTGTGAGAGTGCCTCTGGTAATGGTCACACTCACATGGTCAATCTGGCAAATATGATTACCCGTAGTAATCTCGGCCGTATAGGCAGGAAATGTCACCCCGCCTATTGAGTAGGGTGCGCCAGGATCAGGATTGCCAAGTTCTGCCCCATACCTGCTCTTTACGCCGTTTGGCCCGCCGCGCGCAAGGAATGTGTGTGTAGTGGTGAGCGCGAGCGGCCGAGAGGGAGTGATATGCACGCGCGATTCACGTTGCGGTCCCGCGGTAAAGTCTCCATCCTCTATGCTTAAAGAAATACCCACGGTATTAGTCAAACAAATCGGCGGCGGACAGGGAGTTGGAGGGCCTTCCTGCACAAAAAATGTGTTCGTGTTCACAGTGCTATGATCTACAAGCTGGTCAAAGGTAAATGAGAATTGTGCATTGGGACAAATATCAGCGCCCGTTGGCATAAAACTAGTTACCACAAGCGCAGATGCTGGCTGACAAGTGCAACTTGTAGGATCGCAATACAAACCAGTATTGCACCTGCTGTCATTAGCGGCGCATACGGCAGGATCAGGATTATTGTCGCAATCTGCGCCCGCGCCATTATTAATCACATTGAAAGTGAGAGGATTAGAAACGGAAGTCCCTTTTGTCAGAGTGACATTCACGTCTCCAGTTGCCGCGCCCGCAGGCACGCGCACATTGGCGGAGGTGGGAGCCCATGAGGTGTAATCTGCCGCAGGCACTTGCGTGGCCCCAAAACTCACATAGTCCTGGCTCTGCCTAGTCGCGCCAAAACCATTCCCCGCGACATTCACCGCAGCGCCAATAATTCCTGAAGTGGGAGTTAAGCGGCATAGATTAGGATGCGGCGATCCTGCAACATTGATGCCGGATGAATGTGTCGCTTGCGCTCCATCCGCGCGAGTGATCGTCACGGGGCCTGTCTGCGCGTCGTCAGTCACGTCCGCTGTGTTTATATTCGGCACTTCTGAAATAATCTGCGTATCAGTCCATGTATTCGTGCCGCAGACCGCAGGATCTGGCCAGAGCCCCGGGTGATTGTTGTAATACGTAACGGTACCGCGCGCGGCTCCAAAATAGCACCCTTGTATGGTTACCCATGAGCCTACGGGCGAGGTGGAAGGCTGTATCGTGGTAATTACCGGGGTGCACACGCCTCCCACCAGCTGGCTTCTTCCCACGCCGCAGGCGTCGCAACTTGAGCCTGGTCCGCCTGTACATCCGCTCGTATCGTACGTACAGCCCGCAGAACAGGCGAGCGAACCGCCGATAAATGTAGGACTGTATGCGGTGCACGTAGTGATACCATTAAGGTCGCCGCCGTCGCACTGCTCTCCCGGATCTGCAGTGCCATCATTGTCACATGACGTCCCTCCGGGGTTGGTACATCCATACAATTGGCAGCTTGTATTGCACTGCCACGTCCCGGTGGCAGGAGGATTGCAGCTCACATTGGGCGGCGGTATGGTGCCGTCGCAAGCTTCACCGGGGTCGATGGTGCCGTTATTGTTGCAGGTGCCGCCTGGTCCGGTGGTGACCGTCAATTCACCATAGCCATTTACGCTTGTTCCCTGAATTTGCGAGGTAATCTGTACAGGCGTAGCGCCAGTTGCTGATACGCCGGTCGCGGTTTCCTGATTGGTGGCGCTCCCCGTGACCGTTGCCTGCGTGATGTTTGAAGAAGCCCACTGGTAGCCATAGGTGCCCGTGAGCAGATTACAATTACTCGCCGTCGCGTTCGCCGCAAACGGTTGCATGCCGCCCACGGCAATGCTCGCGCTTGAAGGGCTCACGGTGACGGTATCGGGCGTACAATCGCTGTTGCGAGGATGGACGCCAAAATGCCAGACGTATGGCGCCGTTAACGGAACCCCCGCCGCGGAAATAACACTCGTTGGCACAGTTACCTCATACCAACTGTCCGGGGTTAAATTCGCCGTTGGGGTAAAAATGTACGCTTCTCTGCCTCCGCCGACATTAAGATAAGTCCAAGTGCCGCCAACAGCATTAGGGTCGCAGAGCGGACTATTGTCGCATTGATGCGTGCTGATACCGGCAAAAGTGCTCTCATTCATGTCCCGATCAAAAGTAACGCTGATTTTCGCATTGCGGCATGCGTCAACAGAATCCCGCCAAGGAGTAGGCGACTGAATTGAATTTACGCACTGCTGATTTTCAATTATTTGAGGAGGGTCTGCGGCGTTCAAACAGCCGCTGGTATCATAAGTACAGCCGCTCGTGCAGGCGAGCGAACCGCCGATAAATGTAGGACTGTATGCGGTGCACGTAGTGATACCATTAAGGTCGCCGCCGTCGCACTGTTCTCCTGGATCTGCAGTGCCATCATTGTCACATGACGTCCCACCGGGGCTGGTGCATCCATACAATTGACAACTTGTATTGCACTGCCACGTCCCGGTGGCGGGAGGATTGCAGCTCACATTGGGCGGCGGTACGGTGCCGTCGCAAGCTTCGCCGGGGTCGATGGTGCCGTTATTGTTACAAGTGCTGCCTCCTCCGGGGGCGCATGGTGTGGTAAACCAAATTTCATTGCTTCTCACTCCTCCCACCGTTACTGCCACAGGATATCCGCCCTCGCTGGGAAAGGTAGGAGCGGCGGCGGCAATCGCCGTATCGCTCCATGAGGAAACGGCTGCGGTAAGCGTGCTGAAAGTGAGCAAACTTGTCCCCTGGCTCGCGCCAAACCGTTCACCTGTGATAGCCACTGACTGGCCTGTTGGGCCGCACGTGGGATTAAGGGAACACAAGCCCGGCCCCAAAGGCCCTGTGGTTACCATAAAATTCAGCCGGTTTGACGCCTTATTCGCGGCCGTAAACACTTGCACCGGGTAGCTGCCGGGCGCGAGCCCCGCGGGAATCTTTATCACGATGCTGGTATCCGTCCAATACGCGGCACAAGGAGGTATATCGGCGGCTATCCCGCCCACCTCCACCCGGCCGGGCGATGATCCAAACTGCAATCCGCCAATCGTCACATATTGGCTGACCGGGCCGCTCGAGGGCGAAAGCCCCCCCATATAAGGAGACTGCACTTGAAACTGCGCGCTGTTGCTCGATTTGGTCCCTACCATCACCACGAGAGGGCCGCTCGTTGATCCGACCGGCACGCGCACCCTTATTTCAGTCATGCTCCACGATACGCGGCACGACTGGTTTGGCACATAATTCGCGTCGAAACAATTCGTATCCGTGGCGAAATTATTAAAGTAGGCATCGCTCCCCGCGCCAGTAAAGAAATAATTTCCGGTAATCACGATGTCCTGCTCGCTGTAAAAATCAGCGCCGGGGTTCACCGCGGTGATAATAGGGAAACAACCAACGGTATCGCCGGTGGTAAAACTCCATTGATAATCGCTTGCAATGCCATCCCCATCGCCGTCTAAAGGATTTCCGCAATTGTCTAATATTCCTGTAAGCAATCTCACGCGATATGCGGTATTTGCGTCAAACGACCCCGCGGGATAGGCAGAGAATGACTTGAAATCTGTTCCCGGGGTTATGGAAACAAGCACTACCCCCACCCAAACGCCCGCGGCATCCTGCTTCTCAAGGAGAATGTTGGCTACCGTGAACGTAGTCACGTCCATTTCTTCAGAAAATGTCACCTGGATCGGGGCATCGCGGCATACATCCGTTTCGCCATTGCCGGGATACACGGTCGCCACCGTGGGGAGCGTGCTGTCGGTCTCACTGCCCGTGGTAAAGGTCCATACCTTTTCCCGTTCAAGATTTGTGCCCGCGGTGCTCTGCACTTGTGTTGTTACTGTAGCCTCATAGCTAGTATTTCGGTCAAATTCTGGATGATGGAATGAGAAGCTAATATCGGAAAAAGTATAGGTACCTGTAATTTGCGTTCCTCCGATGGGATGTATATTCACGGTGGTATCGTTCACACTTAATCGATCCAAATTGGCGCTAAACTGAGCCTGCACCAGCTGGCATACTTTCACTCCGGTTTGCTGGTCATTAGGATTCGTGGCAATTACATTGAAACCCGCACCGCCGCCCCCGGGCAAACCGCTGCAGTCAGAGGGGCAGCTCACTATTTCCCCCGCTTCACAAATCCCGTTGCCGCACACTGCCGGACCGCCGCCGCCACCGTTATTCACTGCTTGTTCCAGTTTGCCGATCACAAAACTCACTATGCCAAAAGCGAGGAATATGATAATAAGGCCTATGACTGCATTCGTTATTATCTTCTTTGCTTTCTCCACCCGTTGCGCATCACCGCCTGCGGTCATCCACGTCACTCCGCCATAGATAATCAACACCAAAAATACAATGCCGATGACCCCCAAGGCGTAACGAATAATATTCGCGATCGTGATCCTGACATCTTGGGTCGAAAGACCGGTGCCTGTGCCGTATTCCACGCCAAAACGGTCCTGCGCGAATGCGGGGAGCGCAAGGAATAAAACAAAAAACCCGCTAATGAAGAGAGTTGCCAAAAGCAGGCTCTTATAATAGCCGGTACGGCCGTGTGGAGCGCGTTGCACAGCATTCTGGATGAGCATGGACCTAAAATTAATCGCGGACTTACGCGGAACGTCACGCTTACCTTAATCGCGGAAGGACGCGGAAAGATTGAAATACCGATACGATGATTACGGAGGAGGAGGAGGTGTGAGAATCTGTTGCACCATCGCACGCACCACACTGCCATCTGCGCCCTTGAGGCGCGCCATTGCCTCTTTCATAACCCGCCCTACATTGCGTTCGTGTTCAGGAAGCCCTTTTGTAATCTCAAAAATCGTCATGCGAATCATCTCATCGCTCGGGGCGGCGGGCAGATACACGGCAAGAATTTTATTCTCTGCCTCTTCTATTAACGCGCGCGCTTCCTCACCATGATCTCGGTATACCTGCGCCGCATCCTTCCTGCGTTTCACCTCGCGCCGCACCACGGCAATCACCTGCTCGTCTGAAAGCCCTTGTTCCTTTGCATGCAAAGCGATGGCTTCGTTCTGCAACGCCGCAAGCAACAAAGAAAGCGTAGTGAGGCGCAACTTGCCCTGCTCGTTTGCTTCCCTGCGTGCAGCCGCAATGGCTTCGCGAATGGTGAGGAAGAGAGACATGATAAAAAAATTCTAAATACTAAACCAATGGAGACTAAAAATATCCGAATACCACTATCGTCTCCTGCGATTGCCGCCGCGCTCTTCAGTTTCATCCAATTTCCCGATCTTTCTCAAATATTCCCGTTTTGAGGCCATTTCCCTCCGCCGTTTGGCGTCCTTCCTTTGCTGTATTCTAGACTTCGGGGATATGTGAAACCTGCCCTTTTTCGCGCGCCACACCACCCCTGACTGCTGCACCCTCTTGGTAAAGCGCCGTATCATCCCTTCGACCGACTCGTCTGTTTTTTTCCTTACTTCAACTGCCATAGAGTATGTCCTTTTCCTTAAATTAACTAGATAAATAAGTTCACATGCTTCTATCATCATGACAAAAAACGACAAATTTTGCAAGCATGGTGGTGGTAGCAGATAAACTGCCGCTACCATGATTTAATTATTGTTGTGTAGCGTCGGAGAAAACGGGCGAAACGGATACCATTCGGAAAGAGTATATATCTTTAATATTTCTCTTCGTCTTCAAATTCAGCCCCATTATTATCTGGCACCCATTTGAGGCCGCTCGCCAATCCCCCTTCCTCTTCCCTCTCAACTCCTTCCACAATCTCTTCAGTCACTTCTTCAATGCTCATGGATTCAGTCTCAACCATGAGGTCGTCTCCTTCCGCTTTTTCCAGGGTATCTTTGAGGAGATATTCCTCCCTCTTCAAATCAGGTTTCCGTACATCGGCGGAAGGCTGGAAAATAATGGGTATTTTTTTGGTGTGCGGATCTTCCCGGGAGAATCGTTTCTCAATCTCCTGCATGACTTTTGCATAATCCACTATCTCTTGTATGCCACTTTCCATATCGCGGATAATGATGGTGCTGTCAAGCAGCTCCTTCTGGCCGAGGATGAGCGTATAGCTGCATCCAAGCCTTCCTGCCACCTCAAGCTGCTGTGACAAACCGTCCTTCGAAAACTGGTCGGCGACCGTATACCCTGCGCGCCGCAGATGAAAAGAAAGGCTTAATGTTTTTTTGCGCGCCTCATTTCCCAATTGCGCTAAAAATAATTGCGGTGCTGACGGAGGCAGAGGCGCGAATCCGCTTCGCTGCATGGCGAGGATCAATCGCTCAATGCCTCCCGCGAATCCCACCGCGGGAGTCGCTCTCCCGCCTAATTCCGCGATAAGGTTGTCATACCTGCCGCCCCCGCCAATGGCAAGTGATACACCCTCCCCTTCAACCCCAAGACCTGCGGGATCTCCCGCCTTAGCCATCACTTCAAACGTCGTACGAGTATAATAATCCAATCCCCTTACCAGCTTTGGCTCGAGACAGTAGGGCACCTCAAGCTCATCGAGATATTCCAACACCTTCACAAAATGCTCGCGGCAATTCTCACAAAGCCAATCAATGATTTGCGGCGCTTGCGCGAGCGCCAATTGGCATCCCGGCTCTTTGCAATCAAGCGCCCTTAAAGGATTGGTTTCCATACGGCGTACGCAATTCTCACAGAGAGAGGAACGATGGGATGACAAATAATCCACGAGCGCTTTTATATACGCGGGACGGCATGCCTTCTCGCCTATGCTGTTGATTGCAATGACAATAGGCACCGAAAGCGTCTGATAGAGGGTGGCCACTGCGGCAATAAGCTGCGCATCAATGATAGGATGCCCGTCGCCAAGCACTTCAAAATCATATTGCCAAAACTGGCGGTATCTCCCCGCTTGGGGGCGGTCATAGCGAAATGCAGGCCCCATGTCCCACAGCCGCACCGGCTGGGGGCGTGAATACATACCATGCTCAATGTAGGCGCGGGCAATGGAGGCGGTAAACTCCGGCCGCAGGGTAATATTCTCTCCACCACGGTCATTAAACGTATACATTTCTTTTTCTACGATATCCGTTTCTGTCCCTACCGAACGGCTGAAGAGACTGGTTGCTTCGACTAACGGAACACATATGCGTTCATAACGAAAATCCCGCGCCACGCGCTCAACCGCCTGTGTGACTGCATGCATAAGCGGATATTCTTCGGGCAGGACATCGCGCATGCCTCGAATGGTCTGCAACCTTGCCTCCTTCACTCCCGCTTGTACTGGCACGGAAGATTCAGCCTTCTCCCCACTCGAAGCGCTTTTCGCTTTAACATTATTATTACCTTTAAATGGCATAACGTAATAAACAATTTCACATCTTAACAATTTTCAATTTTCAAGCACCAATTTTCAATTAATTTTCAATGAAACAATGTTCAAACGTTTAAAAATTGTGACATTGAGACATTGATTGTCCCGCCGCAGCGGGATCCCCCGACTTGTCGGGGGAAAAATTGTAAAATTGAGCATTGAAAATTCCGTATTTGGTTATTGTTTCTTGCATCTTGGTTATTCATCCATTGGCGCACTGAACACGGTGATCCGGTTAAGCGGCCATCCCCGTATCCACGTGCGGCCGACGATTTCACTGCGCTCTATAGTCCCGAACACGCGCGAATCAAGAGACGCGCCGCGATGGTCGCCAAGCACAAAATATTGGTTGTCTTTCAGCTGTACGTCCACTTCTCCCAAGGTCACAGTGCCCTCGCTAAGATAAGGCTCATCCAATTGTGCTCCTTCCGGCTGATCCGCGGTATAACGGTATATATTGCCTCCCGTGATTTTCACGCGGTCTCCGGGCACGCCGATCACCCGTTTGATATAAAACTGGCGCGGGTCATTCGGCGGGCGGAACACTACCACCTCTCCCTGGCGCGGATCGCGCAAATGGTAGGAGAACTCATCAATGATGAGATATTCATGGTCGAAATAGCTCGGCTCCATGCTTGCGCCTTTCACATAAAACGGCTGGATGACATAATAACGGACAGGTATGATAATGGCAAGCGAAATAACGATCACTTTCACCGTCTCCCACACAAATGATTTAATGCTCGACCAGATTGAATCTTCTGGTGCGCCAAACGAGGGCATTGATTCTTGGGCCATAAGCTTTAAAAGGTTTACAAAATTAAACGCCTTATAATCTAACATGGTGGACGATGGTGGGCTCGAACCACCGACCTCTGTCGTGTGAGGACAGCGCTCTAACCAACTGAGCTAATCGTCCTTTTTGTGTTAAAAACCCTAATTTTCTATGCAAATTGCCCGAAGTGTAACACAAAAAATCGGTTGACGCAACAGGCTATATTTTCGTATAATTTGAGTTACCTCTATGGTTATTCCCGTTCCCCCCACACCGCTCCCCCCGAGAGCAGTCCCCCCTCACCTCAAGCGCACGCGCAAATGGTGGATCATTTTTTTTATTATAGGAATCTGCTTTGCTGCCCTTGGCGTACTCTCATGGAACGATAATTCCGCGCAATCAGAAGATACAAGCGCCTCTGTGCATCTTCCTTTTTTACGCTCTATCGAATCATGGCTCTCCGGCATGAAAAAATCGTCGCTCGCGAAAGAAGAGCGGCTCAATTTCCTTATCCTAGGCCAAGGAGGCGCAGGGCATGAGGGGCCATATCTCACTGATACCATCATCCTGATCTCGGTCCGCCCTAAAACCGGCGACATCGTCATGCTCTCCATCCCCCGGGATTTGGCGGTGCCGGTGCCTGGGCTTGGCTTGCGCAAGGTGAACGCGGTCAATGCCATCGGTGAATCGCAGGAAGCGGGCTCCGGCGCCGCCCTTGCCACCAATGTCATCGGACAGACATTTGCCGTGCCCATTGCCGGCTATGTGCGCATAGATTTCAAGGGCTTCGTGGAATTAGTGAACATCTTAGGCGGCATTGATATCAATGTCGAGAACGCGTTTATAGATCCCAACTATCCTGACGGCATAGACCGCGTGATGACCATAAGCTTCGCTGCCGGCGAACAGCATATGGACGGCGAAACCGTGCTTCAGTACGTGCGCTCGCGCCATGGAAGTAATGGCGAAGGATCAGATTTTGCGCGCGCGCGCCGTCAGCAGCAAGTGCTCCTTGCGCTGCGCGATAAGCTGTTTCGTTTTTCGACGTTTCTGTCACCGGGCAAAATCGCGGCTATCATTAATTCGCTTGAAAAAAATATTGAAACCAATATTCCCACAAGCCAATTTGACGACCTGCTTCTCATTGCGCGCCGGACTGAAGGACGGATCATCGCACAACGCGTCCTTGATTCTTCTCCTGATGGGATTCTCAAGGATGAAATCGGCCCTGACGGCGCCTACCTCCTTATGCCAATTGACGCCAACTACGGCACACTCGCCCGCTTCGTGCAAAATCTTTTCGCCTACGAAGATCTCCGCGGCGAGAGCGCTTACGTCACGATCCTGAACGGCACCAGTGAAACAGGTCTTGCCTCCAATGCTTCAGTTGAGCTCTCTTCGGTAGGCATCCACGTGATTAAAAAAGGAAATGCGCCCAGCCGCAATTGGCATGAATCTGTAATTTTCGATATAAGCAAAACGAAGACTGCGAGCCTTGCCCACCTCCGTACCACGTTCAACGCGCGCCTCATTACTACTCCTCCCCCGATGGAAATTTTAAACGCAAGCACGGTTGCTACAGAGGACTCGGCCCTACAAACTCCCGATTTTATACTTATCTTAGGAAAATGATGTCAGTACGACGCTAATATAAAATCCAAATCTCAAAATCTCACCGCTTTAGCGGGATCCCGCCTACCTTAGATACGACAATTCAAAGTGCGGGACAAAATGATAGATTAAAATTTATAAATTTTATATTTTCATTTTGATATTTGGACTTTGAATTTTAAATTTAATTACAATAAATACTAAATTCATGACCTTCCCTACCCCCATCCTTCCCAGCGTCGCCCTTGTGGGGAGAGTTAATGTGGGAAAATCCACACTCTTCAACCGCATCATCGGCGAACCGCGCTCCATCGTTTCCCCGCTTCCCGGCACCACGCGCGACGTGCAGGAAACGCTCGTCACCTGGCGCGGGATTGCATTTACCCTCCTTGATACCGGTGGCTTCGATGTGGAAGACGACCGCACCGGCATTCCCGCAAAAGTCCTCGCGCACTCGCGCCTTGCCGCAGCGCGCGCGGATCTGGTCATCCTAATGGTGGATGCGCGCGCGGGGCTGCTTCCGACAGACCGCACGATCGCGGAAGAGCTGCGCAAGAGCGGCAAGCCGCTGATTGTCGCCGTAAATAAATCCGACAATCTCGCATTCCGGGAATTGATAAATGAATTCTGGAAACTGGGAGTGGGTGAACCACTGGCGCTCTCTGCCCGCAACGGCAGCGGGGTGGGCGACCTTCTTGACCGGATTGTACAAATGCTTACCAAACCTCCTGAAGACCTGCTTTCCCATGAGCCTCATACTGCGCCAATTCGCATTGCCATTTTAGGCAAGCCCAATGTGGGGAAATCCACGCTTCTCAATGCCCTGCTCGGATATGAACGCTCTATCGTGAGCCCGCATGCCCATACGACGCGGGAACCCATTGACACTCCCCTTTTCTGGGAGAATACGCCCCTCGTGCTTATTGATACCGCAGGTATTCGGAAAAAAGCAAAAGTGACAAGGGGTTTGGAATCGCAGGGAGTGAGCAGGAGCATCCATGCCCTGAAGCGGTCAGACGTGGTCATACTCGTGCTCGATATGGCGGAAGGGATCAATGACCAGGACAAGCAGCTTGCGCACCTCATCGAGGAAAGCGGCACCGGTTTGGTGATCGTGGGGAATAAATGGGATCTGGTACACGATGCCCAGAAACGAAAATTTGCTTCTCAAGAGGTTCCACGAGAAAAACGATTGGGATTGTCCATCACGCAGACAGGATTGCGCAGGCTTGCCCGCGAACGCGGGCGGGATGATGTGGAGAAAGGAAACACGTTAGATATGGGCGCGCAGTATCTCAATTACATCCACGGCAGGTTCCCTTTCCTCACGTGGGCGCCCGTGGTCTTCACGTCGGCTTTGACGCGCGCGCACGTCCGCCCGCTCATCGAGACCGCGCTTCACACTGCCCGCGCGCGCGCCATGACGCTCGAGCAAGCGGCGTTGGATCAATTTATCACTGAAACCACACAGCGCCATGCTTTGCCGCGTTTGGGCCCCAAACGGAAACGGCCGGAGGTGATAGGTTTCCAGCAAAACGGCACCAACCCTCCCTCGTTCGCGCTTATGATCAGCACCCGCGAACGGTTTCCTGAATCCTATCTCCGCTTCCTTGAAAAGGAACTGCGGAATAAGTACGATCTTCTGGGAACGCCCGTTCAAATAGCAGCGAAGATTATTAAGTAATCATAACAAAGTACCGCTCTTCCACGTGGAGCAAAATAATGAGTATGCCTGATCTTCCTCACTTCGTTGAATACCGCTACACGCCGAGGTACGACTCAAAGGATTTAGAGGGTATTGATATTGAACCAAAACCCTGGAATATTCAGGACGAAATTTCCTCACGAACACCAGCGGAGAGCACCCTCCTTGATGTGGGATGTGGCCCCGCAAAAAAATTAATGCCTCTTGCAAAAGAAGTGAAGGATATTATTGGTGTTGATGTGAATGAAAAAGTAATTGAAAATGCTAAGAAGAATATTTTTAAGGCAAAAATAAAAAATATCATATTACTCCAAGGTGATGCCTTTCATCTCCCCATAGGTTCCAGGACGATTGATACTATCACCTTTATCCTTAGCCGTCATAGCTCGCAAGAAGCATATAGAGTCCTCAAAGAGAGCGGCTATATCATAATTGAACGCATGGGGGAACAAGATATAGCAAATATAAAAGCCTTTTTTGGGAACGATGAAACTGGCGCCCCAAGAGGCTATAGGAGTGAGATGAAAAAGGGTGAAATACGTGAAACCCATGAACGAGATTTACAACAAGCAGGGTTTTCTAATATCACAAGCAAAGACGGTTTCTGGAAAACGCAATATACACGCGATGAATTAATTCATCTCTTACAGGAAACTCCCGCAGTAAAAGACTTTAATATACAAAAGGATCAATCTATTATTGATGAACTTTGTGAGAAGCTCATGGAGAATGGTAAGATAACAACAACTCAGCATCGTGTGTTAATCATTGCGCAAAAATTAGCGAACTATAATTAATCATGCACCATCACTACACTATGCTTATTGTGGGACTCGGCAATCCCGGCATAAAATACGAAAGAACCCGCCATAATGTAGGGTTCATGGTGGCGGATGCGCTCACAAGAGAACTTCATGCGCCGGAATTCAAATTAAAAAAAAGCGCGCATGCGCTTATCACCCCCCCGTTTGTCCCCCCCTTATCAAGGGGGGGATGGGGGGGTCTCTCCATGATCATCGCCAAACCCCAAACCTACATGAATCTTTCGGGCAAATCCATTGCCGCGCTCCTCACGACATATCGACATATCGACATATCGAAATCTCTCATGGTCATCTCCGACGACCTTGATCTCCCTCTAGGCACCCTCCGTCTCCGTGAACGCGGCGGCGCCGGCGGGCATCAAGGGCTTCAGTCGATTATCAACGCTCTTGGCACCAAAGAATTCCCCCGCCTTAAAATCGGCATCCGCCCTCCCACGCTTTCCCGCCAGCCGGGCAAAGCAGAAGAATTCGTGCTTAAGAAATTCGCAAAAGATGAACTTACCTTAATGCGCCATGAAATTATTCCTCAAGCGGTTCGAATGATCATTGAAACGCTAGCAAAATCTAAATAATACTGCGATGAAAACACTTTTTCGCTTCACTCTCACAAAGATAATTCTCACAC
Source organism: Patescibacteria group bacterium (assembly GCA_041645165.1). Classification (NCBI taxonomy): domain Bacteria; species Patescibacteria group bacterium. The sequence continues at coordinate 21,175 of JBAZQN010000018.1, forward strand.
TGCTTTTATCACTACTGTGTTACTTTCTGACACTCAAATATAGCTTAGGAATAATTAGTGAAATACTCTTCCTCATTTTTTACTATCCACTCGGCGCTGTCACATGGGCTCTGCTGCCCTCACTTAACCGCTTCTATGATGTGATACTTTTTCTCCTATCATTGGTGCCATTTTATATCGCGGTAAGTTTATTTACCTACCTCTACACTAAGAAAAAAGGATTAGCACTTATAATAATTGCCATGATACTTATAAGCGGTGCTGCCTACTATGTAAAGTATGAATTTTGCGCCCTTGGAGGTTGGGGATTTGATATAAGTTGCGGTAGGAGAATACCTCGATATAATGAGTTCGTCTGGGGAGATGAGTGTAAACAATTCGCAAGATGTGAAATCAATCGCGGTGCCTGTCAGCTTGTGAAAACTCCAACGTATGATGAATGTAAAACTTGTATTGAACGTTGCGATATAGAATACTCCAAACACCAAGAATTTGAAAATTGCGTCAAACAGAACTGCCCATACCGTTTTGCACCTTAAAATTATCCCTGAGACAGTCGAGGAAGTTCTCAAAAAATAAGATAAATTATTTATTATTGTAGCGTCGGAGCTTGTCTCCGACCACATGGGTGGCAGATAAATCCAGCACTATTCCATAGTGCGGGATAAACTGCCACGCTACCAAACCGATAAACTGACAAACTGAAAACCGACTAACTGCTAAACTCATAAACCCATAAACTAATTATCCCCACCTCACCCTCCGCCAACCCGCGTGAGACTTTTTAATTCCTCAATCAGGCTTAGGCTTTCCACCACAGGGAAAAGGAGGGGTTCCTGCAGCAGTATGCCTCTGGCGAAGGGAGGGGTAAGGACAATACGGTCTTATATCTTAGATTCTCCTTACCCCTTACGTCAATGTGGATATTGTTCTCATCTCACGCAGTGCTTTTTCACGGTCATCCCGCACCGAGATGCGGGATCCAGAAAAAATGCGATTAAAACGAACAATTATCCTATCCAGAACCGTAACCTTTCAGGGATAATATTGAACATACTACCAATTTGCGATCGCAAATTGATAGTCCTTTGCACAATAATAAAAGGCGCACGGGAGAAATCTCGAAATTTATGATATCAACCGTGGCCTTTCTGCCGAAGACCTGAGATCAGCAAGATCGAACTGTCCCACATATGTGTGTCCAGTTCTTCTTTCCGATGGGAGATGTAAAAAGATTCATGCTTACCCCCAACTTACTCATCTCATCCAAAACCCATCGATCGAGGCCGCTTTCATCTACTGTTCCCTTAGGGAAACAGTAGTCAAAAGCGAACTGCCCACTCTTGCTAAAATCTAACTGCATTTTTTCCAGCTCTTCGATGGAATGAGCAACAAGAGTACTCGTCCACATTTTTACCTCCATACTTAGGGATACAATTTCAGTGATTTAGTAACGCTTTTTTCACCTTTACCCTACAGACAAGAGAGAGAGGTCAAGTACCGCGAGCGCACGTGCTCACTGTGACTTCACTATTACACCCCCTCTTACATCTCCCCCTGCCGAAGGGGGAGAACATCCGTCTACCGTCCTCCCCTTAACAGGGGGAGGATTGAGGTGGGGGCGTCGATGAGTAATGAGCGTCGGAGGTGGCAGATAAACTGCCACGCTACAATTAAAAATTTGACAAACGTAAGCGGCGGGAGAGACAATGAGATTGAGCATCCGAGAATCTTGAAGTGAGAAGTTAGAATTTAGAAAATCGTATCAACTACTTCGTCCTAGATTCTAGATTCCAGCTTCTAAATTCTCAAATTAACAATTCATTAACTAAACTTCGTTTGTATATCCCAAGAGACTGATAAACCGAAAAACTGACCCCGACCTTCCCTACTGGGCGGCGTTTTCGTATTGCAGGAAACTGGGAAGCGTGCGCTTGAGAAAAATTGCCACGTCATTCCCTTCCTTAAAAGAAGCGTGGGTTGCCCCGCTGTCCGCATTCCAGAGACTCGGGTTTGAAGAAGGAGTTTTGGGTGAAATTGATGCGCGCAGGAGGGAGCTTGATCCCCTCTCCGTGTGGGAGCGGGTACAGAAAGAAGAGTTAGACCTCATCCCCATCACCCATCCAGACTACCCCGCCCTTTTGAAAGAAATTTTTGCGCCCCCCAGCTTCTTGTACGCCCGCGGCGACATCGCGTCCTCAAAAGAGGAAATCGCCATAGCCGTGGTAGGCACCCGCCATATCACCACTTATGGCGAACAGGCAACCGAGATGATAGTGCGGCCCCTTGCCAAGAATGGCTGCACCATCGTGTCAGGGCTTGCCTACGGCGTAGACGCGCGCGCCCATGAGATTACCCTTGAAGAAAAAGGCAGGACCGTCGCGGTCTTGGGATGCGGCCTTGACCGCGCCTCGGTCTATCCGAGCCACCACCGGTATCTTGCGGACAGGATCGCTCATGAGGGCGGGTGCGTCGTGTCAGAACACGCACCGGGCACGCCCCCTTTGAAGCACCATTTCCCCTACCGCAACCGCATTATCGCCGGGCTCTCCCGCGCCACGCTCGTCATTGAAGCGCCTGAAGGGTCAGGCGCACTCACTACTGCCGCGCATGCGCTGGAATTCAACCGCGACGTGCTTGCAGTCCCCGGCAATATCACTGCTCTGAACGCCTGGGGGCCCAATATGCTCCTAAAAAAAGGAGCCATTCCCGTGACCTCCGCAGATGACATTTTCAGCGCACTCAACTTAAGCGAAATCAAGGAAACGCTTGACACAAGGGAAAAGCTTCCTAATACTAAGGAGGAATCGAAAATCCTTGAAGCGCTTTCCGCCGATGATCCCGTGCATATTGACGCAATTGCGCAAATGGCGGCGTTTGATCCTCCCACTGCGGCAAGCACCCTCGCGATGCTGGAACTCAAAGGAATGGTAAGGAATGTGGGAGGGATGAGGTACATCAAATTAAACTAAACCCTAAATTCTAAGCACTAAACTCTAAATAAATCCAAAGGTCCAAAATTCAAAACGTTTCGACATTTCGATCATTTGAATTTCTAATTTGTTTAGGATTTAGGGTTTATCTGGCTACGCCAGATCTCGCGTAGCGAGAGAGTTTAGGATTTGATAAGACATATGAGTGCAGTAATGAGTATTTTAAATTAAAATATATATTCAAAAAACTATGCACTTAGTCATAGTGGAGTCTCCTACAAAAGCGAAAACTATCACGAAATTCCTTGGGAAAGGATACCGGGTCGAGTCGTCATTCGGCCATATTCGCGATCTGCCAAAAAGCAAAATGGGCGTGGATGTGGAGCATGATTTTTCTCCCCTCTACGTAATTCCAAAGGATAAGGCAAAGCAGGTGGCGGCGCTCAAAAAACTTGCCCAGAAGGCTGATACGGTATATCTCGCGACTGATGAAGACCGCGAAGGAGAAGCGATTTCATGGCACCTCACGGAAGCGCTGCACCTTACCGCTGATAACACCAAGCGCATCACCTTCCATGAAATCACCCGCGAAGCGGTGGATGAAGCGCTTAAGAATCCCCGTGCGCTTGACACGAAACTGGTGGACGCGCAGCAGGCGCGCCGCGTCCTTGACCGCCTCGTAGGATATGAACTGTCTCCCTTCTTGTGGAAAAAAGTGGCGCGGGGCTTGTCCGCCGGCCGCGTGCAGTCGGTTGCGGTAAGGCTGATTGTGGAACGGGAGCGGGAAATACAAGCATTCAAACCAGATGAATATTGGACGATAGAAGCCCTCTTGCACGCAGATCAACGCAGATTGCCTACGCAGATCAACGCAGATGCCCCCTCTGTCTCCCCCCCTAGTAAGGGGGGGAACGAAGGGGAGGTTTTCACTGCCCGACTACAGGCGATCGAGGACAAGGCAGTGGAAAAATTCGACATCGCGAACGAAGCGCGGGCTAAAGAAATTGTGGCCCTTTGTGAAGGCAAAGATTGGCGCGTCGTCAATGTCGCCTCCAAAGAGGTCAAACGCAAACCTTCCCCTCCCTTTACCACCTCCACGCTCCAGCAGGAGGCAAACCGCAAACTGGGATTTTCCTCAAAGCAGACAATGTACTTCGCCCAGCAGCTCTATGAGGGGATCGAGCTTGGCGAAGAAGGCTCCGTCGGCCTCATCACCTATATGCGCACGGATTCGGTGAACCTTGCGGATAAATTCCTTACGGAAGCAAAAGAATATCTCACTACGCAAGGAGCGCAATATGCTTCTGCCGCGCCGCGCCGGTACACCACCAAATCAAAACTTGCCCAAGAAGCGCATGAAGCGATCCGCCCCACGGAAGCGGGACGTGCGCCGGAAACCCTGCGGCAGCGCCTCTCTCCGGAATTATGGAAACTCTATGACCTTATCTGGCGGAGGGCGGTCGCAAGCCAGATGCCGGATGCGGCATTAAACCAGATCGTGGTGGATATTGCCGTCAATTCCTTTAATTTCCGTGCGGTAGGATCTACGGTCGCCTTTGACGGCTATCTTAAATACTATCCTGACGCGGTGACCGAAACCCTTCTGCCTGTGCTTCGCACGGATGACCGCGTGGAACCCGTGGAAGTGAAACCCATCCAGCATTTTACCGAACCGAAACCCCGCTACTCTGAAGCATCGCTGATTAAAACTCTGGAGGAGCTTGGCATTGGCAGGCCTTCCACCTACGCGCCTACCTTGAGCACCATCGTGGAACGCGGGTATGTTACAAAAGAAGACCGAAGATTGTCTCCTACTGACACTGCATTTGTGGTTACCGACCTCTTGGTCCAGCATTTCCCCACTGTGGTTGACTACCAATTTACCGCCAAGATGGAAGATGAGTTCGATGAAATCGCAAACGGCGTGCGCCCGTGGGTGCCGGTTATTAAAGAATTTTATACGCCGTTCAAAGCGCAGCTCACCATTAAAGAAAAAGAGCTTTCCAAAAAAGAGCTTACCACGGAGGAAACGGACGAAGTGTGCGACAAATGCGGCAAGCCGATGGTGATCCGCCTCGGACGTTTTGGAAAATTTATGGCATGTTCCGGCTATCCGGAATGCAAAAACACGAAACCAGTGCCGGGCAGCGGCAATGGAAAAAAGAATGGCGCGCCAGAGGGAACAGGGCCGGATATGTCCGCGCTCCAGGAGAAATATAAAGGAGAAACATGCGCGACCTGCAGCGCACCCATGGTGGTGAAATACGGGCGCTTCGGGCCATTCCTGTCCTGTTCGCGGTACCCCGAATGCAAAACCATCAAGAATATTGAACAGTCCACCGGCATTGCCTGCCCTGCCTGCGGCAAAGGAGAAATCGTGGCAAAGCGCTCCCGCCGGGGGAAACCCTTCTATTCCTGCAACCAATACCCGAACTGCACCTTTGCGCTCTGGTCAAAGCCTACGGGCGAAAAATGCCCTAATTGCGGCAGTCTCCTCGTCTACGGCGCCAAAGACACCACGCGCTGTTCCAAGAAAGGATGCGGGTATAAATCATAAATATTCGAGTTCTCCCCCTAAAAAGGGGGAGATAAAGGGGGGGTGTAGAATCACTGAATCATGCGCGAATCATGCGCGTTTGACAGGAAGAAAAAAAGGGAGCAAGATTATATTCTCAAGGTAATCTTGATACAGCCTTGGGGATAACTTCTTCTATGCTTTGGGATCATAAGAAGAAAAAACCTCGCCTTAATCGCAGTACCAGGTGGCAACCAAGCCACGATCATGTACAAGAACAAACCATATCATAACTGCCCTACCGCCCCACGCGGTAGATTTTTATTTTTTTCTCCATCCTTCGTTGTCTTTCTACTAAGGGAAGACAGAGAAGGATAAACAAGATACTTAAACTAAAAAATTTGGGTCAAACAAAAATTGACCTTTTATAATTCATCACCAAGGATCTACAAACACGGAAACGGAGGTTTCACCATGTGCGGAATAGTTGGAATTGTTTCAAATGATAAAGAAGTGGCAAGGGATCTTTACATTGCGAACTGGGGACAAATGACAAGGGGTAAGGAAAGCTCTCGAATTGTCACCTTTGATGGTCAATATCATGTGATTGGAGGTATGGGAACTCCTGATATTGTCTTTCGAGGGGAAGGGATACTAAAAACACTAAAGGGGAAGTCGGGTATAGGTCATGACCGATATTCGACTACTGGCGGCAGTAACGCTCATAATATTCAACCTATTGAAGGGATGTTTAATGGAACACCGTTCTGGCTGGCGCATAATGGTAACTTAGTTAGTTATCAGCAAATTAAGGAGAAGTGTGAGCGTAAAGGCTATTTGTTCAAAACGTCAACAGATACGGAGGTACTCGCAGCTCTTATCTATTTTTCAGGTAAAAAAAGCTTCCGTGAAGCCCTAAAAAAAGCTCTACAACAAATACAGGGCACCTATTCGCTTGTGACTCTTTATAAAAACCAGGTGATGGGTGTTTGTGATCCATCAGGTAATAGACCACTTATCTACGGGTCTGGAGCTGGTATAAATTTGCTAGCCTCTGAGAGTGCGATTTGCGATGTACTGGGGATCAAGTACATTCGTGATATTCCTCCGGGAGAATTAGTAGCCTTCCATGATGGTAATAAAGAGAATATTGAACTAATATCTCTTTTTGCCCCAAAGGAAGAACATCCCTGTATCTTTGAATTCCTCTATTTCCTACGTCCAGATAGTAAATGGCATAATCGTAGATGCCAAATTGTACGTGAGAGCATGGGAGCGATTCTTTGGTCTGAACAATCTGTTGTGGCGGACATGGTAATACCAGTACCAGACTCTGGTAACGCTGCAGCAGTAGGATATGCTCATGCGGCGCAGTTACCACTTGTTTTTGCCCTATTCCGCTACCATGGTGTAGGAAGAACATTTATTGAGCCGCTTCAGGGCATGAGGGATGAGAGCTTGAGGATCAAGCTCAATGTCATACCTGAATTGGTAAGAGGGAAAAGTGTGGTAGTAGTCGATGACTCAGAAGTACGGGGAACCGTAATCAAAAGAGTCATTAAATTACTCATAGATGCAGGCGCTAAAGAGGTGCACGTGCGTATCGCTTCTCCGCCATATATGCATCCCTGCTATTATGGGATTGACACCTACCGTGTCAAAGATGAACTAATAGCAATGCGCCATGATGGTAACGTTGAAATGATACGACAGGAAATTGGTGCGTCAAGTCTTGGATACTTAAGTTTGGCTGGGCTGAAACGCGCCATAATAGAAGGTGGGAGTGATGACCTAAGTGAAACAAGCTTTTGTGATGCATGCTTCACTGGGAAGTACCACATTCCCATTGAAGATTGAATTTAACCAAAGACCGCCCAGTTCTGCTGAGCGGTCTCTCTATATCCATCCATTTTTGGCTTAATGGTAAATTCGTAAGGCTATTTAGAAAGAATTTCATCGATCATTTTCAGCTTTCTCACTCCTTTCAATCCACGGTGAATCCGTAGCATATCTTTGAGGTGGCTGA
>JBAZQN010000019.1 GCA_041645165.1 Patescibacteria group bacterium
CGAGGAGATGAAAAAAGCAAAGGCCGCCTTATTTGAGAAATTGAGAAAAAACTTTTAACGCGCTATTGAAAATCACAGTCCCTGGTGACTATTGATTTGGGGCTCATTCCTTGACTGGAAAATACTGGTGCGCGCGCTCCATCCAAATTCAGAATACAAGACCTTATGGAGGTAGTGTTCTATGCCAGCCCGTACATAGGGAATCGTGTTATGGGGCAGCGCGTTGAGGGGGAACCATCGTATCTCATCGCATTTGTGTGTTTCAATGTTAGCGGGCTCTCCTTGCCATTGGGCTGCCTCAAAAAAGAAATCAATCCGTTCTTCGGTTGATTTTCTATGCATGACATGCACCATGCGAAGCATATCTTCCTGGATGACGATACCTATCTCTTCCCGAGCTTCCCTGAGGAGCGCCGTGGTCGCTTTCTCGCCGTCGTCCAAATGCCCTGCGGGTACGCTATAGCTGCCGTCTTCGTATCCTGTATTGAATCTTTTCAGCAGCAGGATACTGCCATTTTTCACTAAGAAAAGATGCACGGCAGGTATTAATTTGAAGTAGGTTTTCGTATGCGGAATAAATTTATTATTAAATGCCCGGGGAGGGAGTCGCCAAGGGATTAACCCTTGGCGCTCCGGGTTTATCCCGGGGCGAACGTGTTTCGTAATGCCGCTGGTGGGAGTTGAACCCACATGGACGTGAGCCCACGCGATTTTGAGTCGCGCGCGTATGCCAATTCCGCCACAGCGGCTTACCCTTCAAAGGATCTCCCTATTGAACATAATGAATTTTTCAATAATAGTCAACGGTGATATACTATGCATATCATTCATTCATGAATGCATGTGGTCAGGACTATTGCCATCGTCAATCAAAAAGGCGGTGTAGGCAAAACAACGACCGCGGTAAACCTTTCCGCATATTTGGCGAGCATGGGCAAGTTCGTGCTGCTTATTGACCTCGATCCGCAAGGAAACGCGTCAAGCGCGTTTGGCATCGACCACCGGTCGCTCCCTGAAGGCATTTATGAATCGCTCACGGGGATTGCCCCCATGAAGCAGGTGATACAGGCAACCGCGGTTGAAGGGCACAAACTCGCTCCCGCATCCATCTCGCTCGCCGGCGCCAACATCGAACTGGTCAATGTGGAGCGGCGCGAATATAGGCTCCGCGACACCCTCGCAGAGGTTGCCCATGAGTATGATTACGTGATTATCGACTGTCCTCCTTCTCTGGGGCTGCTTACCGTGAATGCCTTGGTGGGCGCGGATGAGATCATCATTCCGGTCCAGGCGGAGTATTATGCGCTCGAAGGCTTAAGCTCGCTCCTTGAGACCATCTCCCTGGTGCGGGAGAACATAAACCAGGAATTAGAGATTCTCGGCGCCCTTATCACCATGTATGACGACCGCTACAAGCTCACCCATGACGTGTTCCATGAACTGTACCGTTATTTTCCGAATCGCATTTTCCGCACCGTGATCCCGCGCAATATCAGACTCGCCGAGGCCCCGTCGTACGGGAAACCGATTCTGCACTATGACCGGGGATCGAGGGGAGCGAAGGCGTATGAGAAACTGGCGAGAGAAGTGATATTTACCGAGTCGTAAATTTTCAATGTTCAATTTTCAAATAATTTTCAATCTCACAATTTTCAAACATTTGAAAATTGGGGCATTGAGTCATTAATTGAAAATTGAGAATTGTCCCGCTCTTTGATCATTTTCTTTAAATGTCAGCGGGATCCCGCCTAAGCGGGAGAAATTGAAAATTAATCAAATTTTTATGCCTGATCAATTAAAGGGTTCTGGGTTAGGGAGGGGGCTCTCCTCGCTCATACCGCGGAAAAAAACAGCGCCTCGCGTGCCTGACCTCGCAGCGCCGGCACCTTGGGACGCGGCGCAGAGCGGGGAGGAGATGGCAGCAGAGGCAGGACAGCAGCAGATTTTGGAATTGTCCCCGCGCGAGATTATCGCGAATCCTTACCAGCCGCGCCGCGACTGGGTTGAGGACAGCCACTTCCTTGATTTGATTGAATCAATAAAAAAGCATGGCATCCTCCAGCCGCTCGTGGTGACAAGAAACAGCCAAGGGAAGCATGAGCTGGTGGCGGGCGAGCGCCGGCTGCGGGCGGCGAAGAAGCTCAATCTTTCGCGCGTTCCCTGCATCATACGGTCCGTCGGGGAGCTTGAAAAGCTGGAGCTCTCGCTCATTGAAAATATCCAGAGGAAAGACCTGAATCCGATCGAGCGCGCTTATGCCTACCGCAAGCTCATTGATGAATTTTCGCTTTCCCACGATGAGGCGGCCAAACGCCTCGGGAAGTCAAGGCCTGTGGTGACAAACACCCTGCGTTATTTGCAGCTTCCCAGCGATATCCAGATGTCGTTGGCTGAAGGGAGAATCTCCGAAGGGCAGGCAAAGACCATTTTAGAGTTTAAAAACGAGGCAGAACAGCATGAACTCTACCGCCGTATTGTGGAAGATAAGCTTACCGTCGCAGACGCGCGCACGTTCACCGCGCGCCGGGGAGCGGGGGATAAGCGGCGGAGGGGTGATCAGCACATCGCATCTGCGACTGCGGTTGAATCTGCATTGGAAGAGAGATTGGGCACGAAGGTGCGGATACGGAAGAAGGGGAAGGGAGGGGATATTGTGATTGAATTTTATTCGGAAGAGGAATTTGCTGCCTTAGTGAATAAACTGTTAAATTGTTAAACTGTTATATTGTCATATTACCCATGTAACAGTGTAGTAATGCGATATTAGGTTTTGCGGGAGAAAAGATTGAAGAGGTTGAGGCGGCGCTGGCGGCGGATATAATCCTGGATTTTTTCACGCGCCATCTTTGTCTGTACGATAGTGATCCAATCCTCGCTCGGGCCTTTCCGGTTTTTATCCTGAATAATTTGGACCATGTCGCCGCTCTTGAGGCTTGAGCCAAGCGTGGCGATTTTTTCATTGATATACGCCCCGCCCGCATGGTGCCCCAGTTCCGTGTGGATATGGTAGGCAAAATCAATGGGGGTCGCCCCTTCAGGGAGGTTGATGACGTCTCCTTTGGGAGTAAACACAAAGATACGGTCCCGAAAAAGAGTGATTTTCAAATTCTCCACATACGTTTCGTCGCTGGTAAACTCCTTTTGCAGGCTGATGATTTTCTGGAGCCACTCAAGATGCTCTTTGGGTATTTTTTTGCCAGTTCCCGCTTCCTTGCTGTACCAATGGGCGGCGATCCCATATTCAGCGAAGTCATGCATGGCTTCGGTGCGTATCTGGAATTCCACCACCTGTCCTTCGTCGTTAAAAATGGTGGTATGGAGCGACTGGTAGCCGTTGGGTTTCGGCTGGGCGATATAGTCCTTGATCCTGCCCGGCATGGGGCGCCATCGCGCATGGAGGAGGCCTAATACCTGGTAGCAATCTTTCATCTCTTTGACTATGATGCGGATGGCGACCAAATCATAAATCTTATTCAGGTCGCGGTCTTTCTTAAGAAGTTTTTTATAAAGGGAAAAGAAATGTTTTACTCTGCCATGGACCGACTCGGCGGCGACATGGTTCGTGTCAAGCAGTTTCTTCACTTCATGTATCATCTTATCGGTAATCTTGGCCTTAGTGGCCATCGGCTCTGCGGCGATTTTTTTTAGCCATTCATATTCTTCAGGGTACGCAAACGGGAACGCGAGGTCTTCCAGCTCGCTGCGGAGTTCCCCCATGCCGAGGCGGTTTGCGGTAGGGGCATAGATTTCAATGCTTTCTTGGGCGATGCGCTGCTGCTTGACGGGAGAGAGCGCGTAAAGCGTGTGCAAATTATTGATGCGGTCCGCAAATTTGATAAAGATTACGCGCACGTCTTTTGCGATGGCCACAAACATTTTACGCAGATTTTCCGCATAGCGTTCCATCCCTCTATATTTGATTTTGCCGAGTTTGGTGACCCCGTCCACCAGGCGGGCCACTTCTTCTCCAAACTCACGTCTGATCTCTTCCAAGGTTACTGCGGTATTTTCAGGCACATCATGAAGGAGCCCCGCAATGATAGTGGGCAGGTCCATATCCATCTGGGCAAGACGGATCGCAATCTGCAACGGATGCATGTAATAGGGATCTCCTGAAAGCCTCTTTTGCCCCTCATGGGCTTTTTGCATAAATTCAAATGCGCGCTCTACGCGAGCAAGATCAGCCTCAGGATGGAGCTTTTTTATTTCATGGAGAAGATTCTTGAGATTCATAGATGTGGCCGTTTCTTAACAAGAGATTTTTTTATGGTTAGAACTGCCCCGAGGGATACTCGAGGCAAATTCTGGCCGCCATCAATTGATTTGCCTATAAAAGATCATTATTCTGCGGGACCTGGATTATCACCCTGCATAAACTCGGGGGGAAGGAGTCGAACCTTCATACTGGGCTTCAAAGGCCCATGTCCTGCCTTTAGACGACCCCCGAATATTAAAAACATATTTTTAAGCTCCCTCGCCAAAGGCGAGTGCGTCTATGGCGCAAAAGGCCCATGTCCTGCCTTTAGACGATTCCTCAAAGTTATAAACTCTAAACTCTCTCGCTACGCGAGATCTGGCGTAGCCAGATAAACAAATCCAAATGATCGAAATCCAAAAACTACAACGGTTTTGTATTTTGTCCCGCACCTTGAATCCTTTATTCTTAAGGTAAGCGGGATCCCGCTGAGGCGGGAAATTTGTTTAGGGTTTAGGGTTTCGGATTTAGGATTTAAACTTTGAGATATCTCGCCATTGCGATCATCGAGGAGATGCAGGTGAGCAGCAGGATCAATATCAGCTCAAATCCCATAATGCTTCCCAGATGCGTCATAAGATACCCTCTTAAATCAAAGCCGATGCCGCCGAGAAATGCGTTTAAGTAAGGGGTAAGGGACCCCACAAGGGGGATCATAAGCGCCCAGAAGAGGGTGCAAGAAATTATAGTGTAGAGCAGCGCTTCGATCAAGAAAGGCCCCCGAATGAACCAGCTGGTAGCGCCCACCAAGCGCATGATGCTGATTTCATCACGATGGTTGTAAATACCCATGCGGATCGCGTTAAACACGATGAGGATCGCGATGAGCGCGAAGAATCCGCTCACGGCATAACCGAATGTCCGCACCCTTAAGCTGATGTCCTCAAGGCGTGCGACAATCCGCTCATAGCTTCCGGTATCCATCCGTTCCACTTCTTTTGAGAGTCCCATTTCATCAATGCGTTTCATCAGCGTCGGGTAATAGTCGAGGGAACTTAAACGGAGCGTGAGCGTCGCGCCAAACGGATTTTCCGTGAGCGCATTGAGCGCCCCGATCACCGTGGTGTCCTCCGCGTGTTTGGTGCGGAATGCGGCAAGGGATTCTTCTGGCGTGGTAAGGGTGACTGCGGAGAGGTACGGCAACCCTTGCAGGGTATCCCGCACTTCTTCCACGCGTAATTGCGGCACCACGGGTTTGAAAGTAAGCGCGATATCAAGCGTGCTCTTCACGGTATTGAGCGCTTGGTCGCTCATCACATTTATAAGAATGAGTGACGTGAGCGAGCACAGGGTCAGGAAAATAATGGTGACGGTCACCACCGAAAGCCAGATATTGCGCCAGAAGTTCTGCACCGCGAATTTTATCATTCTTGCAAGAGAGAGGAACATACCTTTGAAAAATACTAAACTCTAAATCCGAAACTCTAAATAAATCTGGAAATTTAAATTCACGGAATTTGGTTTTTGAATTTTGAGCTTATTTAGGATTTAGGATTTGTGGTTTAGGGTTTCTATAGCACGTATCTTCCTATTTGCTTATCGGAAGAGACAATGCCCTGGTCCAAGGTAATGACTCTTTTTTTCAGCGAATTGACGGCGTCGCGGTTGTGGGTTACCAGAAGGACGGTGGTGCCGAGCTCGTTAATCTTCACCAGAAGGTCAATGATCTCGCGCGTATTGATAGAGTCAAGGTTTCCCGTCGGTTCGTCTGCGACAAGGATTTTGGGGCGATGCACGAGGGCGCGCGCGATGCTCACCCGCTGCTGTTCGCCGCCGGAAAGCTGGTGGGGGAAGCGGTCCATTTTTGAATCCAGTCCTACGATCGCGAGCACTTGCGGCACGACTTCCTTTACCTGCGTGCGTGCGGCGCCCGCTACCTGCAGGGCAAATGCCACATTTTCGCGTACGGTTTTTCTGGGAAGCAGTTTGAAATCCTGGAAGACGACGCCAATCTGCCTCCGCAGGAGAGGGATGTCCCCGTGGCGGATGTTGGTGATATCCCACCCTCCCACGATCACGCGCCCTTTGGTCGGGTGTTCTTCTGCAATAATAAGGCGCACGAGCGTGGTCTTGCCTGTGCCGCTCTGACCCACAATGGAGACAAATTCGCCGCTGTTGATGGCCACATTCACATCCCGCACCGCATAGGTGTGGGGAGGGTAGAATTTGCTGACATTTCTGAACTGGATCATCGGGGTGGTTTCGGCGGGAGGAGACATACTATGAGGCAGAGAGAAGTTCAAAATCCAAAATTCAAATGACAAATGAAATCCAAAGTCCCAATTTCAAAATTGAGCTTTGACATTTGGGCTTCATTTGAACTTTGAAATTTGTCATTTGGATTTATCAATAAGTTCTACTCTCACCGGCATGATACCTCCGCGCGGCAGGCCTATGGCGCGGTATGCCACATAATCAAGGTCGATAAGCCGCTCAGTCCATTCTTCAGGGCCATAATCATTCACCCGCACGGTCACTGATTTCCCTTTCCGCGCGCTGGGGGAGATATTGGTTACTTTCAGTATAGATTTTTTTGGCATAAAACGGAAGGCGGCGCAGTTGCAATTCTTCCATTTGTACCAGCTTGCGATGCCTTCGTAAATTGTTTCGCTCTCCCGCACGATAAAGCGGCCATAGGGAAGCGGATAGAGCGCTGATACCGCATTGCGCTCAAAATCGGTCGTGCTGGCTAGATTGCGCCACTGCGAGAGCCGGTTGTCCCAGAAACTGATTATTTTTTTCTTATAGTATGGACCAGTGACGGGAAGTGTAATTTTTATGGGAGCAGAGGGGATCCATGGTTTTATAACGGGGCTGGTGACATCAATCTGCCATACCGTGGTGGTCGTCGTGGTGGCGCTCCACGCAACCGGAGGAAGCTCTTCGGGGAAGAGCTGGAGAAGATCAAGCGTGAGCGGCGTGGAGGTGGTTCTGGGTAATTCTATTTCCACGCCCGGGGTTGTGGTCACATGCGCGCCCGCGGTGAGCGAATTTTGCGCGAGTTCAAATTGCGCATGAAATAATTCCTGCGGTATGGGAGGAGCCGTTACCGCGAGTTCCTCAATTGTCGTAGTCGCAGTCAGCGCAGTACTCGTGGCGATTTGAGCGGTCGTTCCCTGCGCGGTGCACAATACGCCCGCAATGATCGCGAGCGCGCAGACCCCCGTCCGCCAGAGGTTTCTGGCGATATGATGAGAGAATTGAATAGAATCGTGCGGTTTCATGAGCAGTAATCAGGATAGCAATTTTACCCCTTCGCGGCAACCTTTGAGTATACACTTTTAATGGTGCGTAGTATGATATCTTATATTCTCCTAAAAAGTACTACGTATTCAATATCAACTTATGGAACGACAATATCCAAGTGAAGCTGCGAAGAGATTTGACGAAACCCCTGAACCTGATTCATTAGAAAAGTTAATAGAAGAGAGAGCTGAAAAGATGGGTACCACGCCTGACGTGCTGAGAGCGATGCTTGCTCATATTGAATTTGGATTACGTAGATTCACAAAAGACCCGGAGCATCCTGACCCGGAAATGAACACTCCTGTCACAATTGAGGCAATGATGATAATTGCTGAAGCAAAAATAAAAAGTTATACCGACCCGTTGACAGGCCTCTTTAATAAGCGTTACATGGATGAGCAATTTATTACATTGCAAAAGGCGGCGAGTTTTTCTGGAAAGGAACAGAGGAGGCGCGAGCGGGAGTTAACTGGTTTCTCGATAATTATTATTGATTTAGATTGTTTAAAACAATGGAACGATTCCTATGGATATCCTGCAGGGAATGAGGCGTTGCGTTCTATCGCCCAGATATTACACAAGAATATTAGCTTTGGCGATATTGCGGGACGGATTGGGGGAGATGAATTTATGTTATTTATACCAAATATCAACGGTAACGCTATTCAGATCGCAGAAAGAATCAGAGTTTTAATAGAGGGTACACCTGTACCTATACAGAACATACATGGAGGAGTAGAAGAAGTTAAAGCTACGGTAAGTGTGGGAGTGTCTCCCTTTGTAAAGGTGCAAAATATGAATGATGATTTTGACAAATCAGAAATGTTTCGCCTGGCAAACTTATGTTCAAAACAGGCAAAAAATAAAGGCCGAAACCGTGTCTTTTATTGGAATGATAAACCAGTTATGTATCGTAGTGAAGATGATATTATGGACTTGCAGGGAAAAGCGTAATATAGTATAGTTGTTTCAGATGTGCACAACCCCCGGGAGGGGGTTTTTAAGGCCCTCATAATGCCTCTTATGTCCCTGGTTCAAGGAATTACCCAGTATTTGAAAGACTCGCGGGCAGAATTGCGGCGTGTCTCGTGGCCGTCAAAGGAAACCACAAAAAGCCATACCCTTTTGGTGATTGGCATTAGCCTTGGGGTTGCGGTATTTTTGGGCGCGCTGGATTATGCATTCAATTTGCTGCTTGAACGTTTTGTCCTGTAGGGAAAAATTTTATATTCTAATTTTTATTTCCTAGAACAAATTCAAAATAGCTTTAGAGTTTGGGATTTCTCCCGCTCCTTGATTATTTCTCTTAAGGTAAGCGGGATCCCGCCTGAGCGGTAAGGATTTAGAGTTTTCGTTAAGGTTATGCCTCGTCAAACGCAACAACTTGGCCGCCGTTGGTATGTGCTCCATACCTACTCTGGCTATGAGGAAAATGTCGCGCGGAATCTGAAACAGCGCATTGAGTCCATGGACATGGGTGATAAAATTTACAATATTCTTATCCCGACGGAAACGAAAATAAAAATCAAGGGCGGCAAGCGGAAGACAGTCCGCGAGAAGATTTTCCCCGGATACGTGCTGGTGGAAATGGTCGTTACCGATGACTCATGGTACGTGGTGCGCAATACTCCCAACGTGACAGGGTTCGTGGGTTCCGGCACTACGCCCACGCCGGTATCCGATGAAGAGATAAAATTGCTCCAGAAGCGCATGGGTGTGGAAGAGCCGAAGTATCAGATTGATGTGAGCGTGGGATCGCCGGTGCGCATCGTGGACGGCCCGTTTAAAGATTTTGAAGGGAAGATTTCATCAGTTGATGAAGCGCGCGGCAAAGTGAAAGTACTCATCTCAATGTTCGGCAGGGAAACGCCCGTGGAACTTGATTTTCTGCAGGTGAAAAAGATTTAATCCCCACATTGTCATTCCCGCGTATGCGGGAATCCAGACAAAAACCAACAAAAGTCGATCGTTTTGTTTATTTTCGTTTTCTGGATCCCCGATCTTGGTCGGGGATGACATGAGAATCGTATGGCTAAAAAGATCAAGACTATCATCAAATTGCAGATTCCAGGGGGGCGAGCGACGCCTGCGCCGCCGGTCGGCACCGCGTTGGGGCCGCATGGCTTAAATATTTCTGATTTCGTCTCAAAATTTAATGAGGCGTCCAAAGATCGGGCGGGCGAGGTGACTCCCGTGGAGCTGACGGTCTATGAAGACCGCACGTTCACCTTCATATTAAAAACGCCCCCTGCCGCCGAGCTTTTGAAGAAAGCGGCGGGCATCGAGAAGGGATCAGGAAAGCCTTTGCAGGAAAAAGTGGGGAAAGTAACACGTGCGCAAGTGAAGGAAATTGCGCTGAAGAAGATGCCTGATTTGAATACCACGGACATCGAGGCGGGGATGCGCATTATCGAAGGCACCGCGCGGCAGATGGGAATTACGGTTGTTGATTAGTCTGTCAGTTTATCGGTTTATCAGTTTGTCAGTCTATACTTTATCGTTTAATACTGAATAACTGAGAGACTGAAAAACTGGATAACTATTTATTATGTCTCCACAAGGTACACGTTATCAGGAAGCAGAAAAACTCGTTGATGCCAATAAATCATATTCTCCCGAGGAAGCGCTCGCGCTGGTGAAGCAAACCTCAAAGGTGAAGTTTGACGCGTCAGTAGAGGCGCATTACCACCTTGGCATAGATCCCAAAAAGGGCGAACAGCAAGTCCGCGGAGTGGTGACCCTGCCCCACGGCACGGGCAAATCCAAGCGCGTGGCAGTATTTGCCGAAGGGGACAAAGCGGAAGAAGCCAAAAAGGCGGGCGCGGACGTGGTAGGAGGGGAAGAGCTGATAAAAGAGATTAAGAGTTCTGAAAAGATCGAATTTGACGTAGCCGTCGCCACGCCAAACATGATGAAAGCGCTCTCCGGAGTCGCAAAAATTTTAGGCCCCAAAGGTTTAATGCCCTCGCCTAAGAATGAGACCGTGACTATGGAGGTGGGGAAAACGGTGGCCGCGCTCAAAAAAGGGAAGGTGACTTTTAAAAATGACGATACCGGCAACATCCATCAGGTGATCGGCAAGGTGAGCTGGGAACCGAAGATGCTTTTGGAGAACTTCAAGTCATTCCATGAAGCGGTGCGGAAAGCAAAGCCCGCAACTTCTAAGGGAACGTATTTTTTGACTATCACTTTGACTTCTTCGATGGGGCCGGGAGTGCGCGTGGGCGTATAGTTTTTCAGTTACGCAGTTTTTCTGTTCATCAGTTATTAAGAAAAATGCATGTGGCAACCGGTCTTAATAACCTGAAGATATACAAGCTCTCCGAAGAGCTAGAATTAAAGGTTCATAATTTTACCAGAGATTTTCCGAATGATGAGCGGTTTAGGAGTGTTGATCAACTCCGAAGATCTTCATCAGCAGTAACGAATAATATCGCCGAAGCTTATAAAAAGCAGTCATTAAGAGAGCAATTACACATATTACAAAGTATTGCAGTGTGTGAAGCAGAAGAGACCATGAGTAATTTACTAAGATGCGGTAAGAAGAGTCTTTGCGATTTAGAAACGGCGAACAAGATGGCGGATGAGTATCTAGGTCTCATAAAAGCTATTCAAGGCTACATCAGATTTCTAAAAAACAGTTCAAGTATTGACTATTCACCTAAAGCACCATTCAAAGACTGACAAACCGATTAACTGATGAACTATATGGCGGATAGGCCCTCATGGGATGAATATTTCACGGAAATCTCGCACACGGTCGCCACGCGCGGCACGTGCGACCGCGGCAGGAGCGGATGCGTGATCGTGCGGGATAAAAGGATCTTGACGACCGGCTATGTGGGATCGCCTCCCGGCATGCCGCATTGCGACGAGGCAGGCCATCAAATAGCGGAATTTTTGGATGAAGAAGGGAAGCGCAGCCAGCACTGCATCCGTACGATTCATGCGGAACAGAATGCCATTGCCCAGGCCGCGCGTTTTGGAATTTCCCTTGCAGGCGCGACGCTTTACTGCAAAATGGAGCCCTGTTATGTCTGCGCGCGGCTCATCATCAGCTGCGGCATAGTGAGGGTGGTGGCGGAGAAGCGTTACCAGCGGGGGGAGATGACACGAAGTATGTTTCAACAAGCAGGTATTCAATTAGATGTCATATACGATGAAGTGGAGAGGTATCAGAACTCTGGTGTATAATATCAAAGCTCAAAGTTCAAATGTCAAATGAAGCTCCAAGCCCAAATGTCAAAATTTGTCATTGAGATTTTGACATTCCTTTGAACTTTGTCCCGCACCTTGAATTATTTTATCTAAGGTATGCGGGATCCCGCCTGAGCGGTGAGGTTTTGAACTTTGAACTTACGATAGCGAATGTAGACAAAATAATAGGAACCGACCATGATTAAGGAAAGCAATATTGAGAAGAAGCTCGTGGTAGCCATCGTTGGAATGACCGGTGCGGGGAAAACCGAGGCTGCCTCGGTTTTTGTGTCTTTAGGATGGCAGATGATACGGTTTGGGCAGATCACTTTGGATGAGCTGAAGAAGCGGAATTTGCCGGTGAATGAAACGACAGAGCGCATGGTAAGGGAGGAATTGAGGCGGATGCACGGTATGGCGGCGTTTGCGGTTATGAATTTGCCAAAGATAGATGCGCTTCTCATGAAAGGGCCGGTAGTTATTGACGGGTTGTATAGCTGGTCGGAATATAAAATTTTGAAAGAGCGGTATGGAGATCGGTTGCAGGTACTGGCGATTTGTGCGTCTCCTGCCACGCGCCATCAGCGGCTGGAACACCGCGCCGACCGCCATCAGGGTGATAATGACAAGCGTTTCCGCTCATTCAGCCGCGCTGAATCGCAGTCGCGCGATTATGCCGAAATAGAAAATCTTGAAAAAGGAGGCCCTATTGCCATGGCAGAATATGCGATTGTGGATGAAGGAAAGCTGGAAGAATTTCAAGAATCGATTCGTCAAATTATTTCAAGTAACTTTAACCGTCAATGACAAAGCTCAAAGTTCCCGCCTGCCAAAGCCTGTCAACAATCAATGAGAGTAACACAGAATATCATTTGTTCTCAGTTGACGCAGCGTATTTAATTAAAAGCTATGGCGGGCAGGCAAATGTCAAATGAAGCCCAAAGCTCAAATGTCAAATAAAGTTTGAAATCCAAATATCAAACGTTTTGGCATTGATAATTGGGATTTTGTCATTCTTTTGAACTTTGTCCCGCACTATGAATTATTTTATCTAAGGTATGCGGGATCCCGCATAGCGGTGAGGTTTTGAAATTTGGATCTTTAGTGGTTATGTCATTAGTTTTAAAGGTGAAAAAGCTTGATCCGCGGGCGAAGCTGCCGCGCTATGCCTTGCCGGGGGATGCGGGACTCGATTTTTTTTGTTATGAAAGCGTAGTGATACCGCCGGGCATGCGCCATATTTTTCATACGGGGATTGCGGTGGAGATTCCGCAAGGGCATGTGGGGCTGGTATGGGATCGCGGCGGTAATTCAAATAAGCGCGGTTTGAAAACATTAGGAGGGGTGTTTGATAGCGGCTATCGCGGAGAAGTAATCATTTGCCTATTGAATACTACCCAGGAACCCATTACCATAGCCGCAGAGAGCGCCATCGCGCAAATGCTCATACAGAAAATTGAAGAAGTTACCGTGGTGGAGGAAAAAGAGTTGAGCGAGAGCCACCGGGGAGAGCGGCGCTTTGGCAGTACCGGTGTCTAATGTTTGTCGCAGACATACGCGGACTGCACGCAGACTCACGCAGACAATAAGTACTGAATGATTATCAAGAATGTATGCGCGCATATTTAAATATTGTCGATCGCGTGCTAAAGGAGGGCGTGGTGAAGCAGACGCGCCAGGGCACTGATGCTTATACGATCGCGGGCGCGTATTTTGAGCATGACATGGCAAAGGGTTATCCTTTGCTCACCACGAAGAAAGTGCCGTTGCGGCTCGTGGCTTCTGAATTGGAATTTTTTATAAAAGGCCTTACCGACAAGCAGTGGCTTATTGACCGCAATAATCATATTTGGGACGAATGGGCAAGTCCCACAAAGGCGCTGTACGGCCATGATGAGGCGTCAAAAAAGCGCATGCTGGAGGAGCGGGATTTAGGGCCGATTTACGGATTCCAGTGGCGGCATTTCAACGCGCCGTATTCGAAATTTGATGCGGATTATATAAATCAGGGTGTTGACCAATTGAAAAAGGTTATTGCCACGCTGAAAACAAATCCCAACGACAGGAGGATGATCGTGAGCGCATGGAACCCCAGCATGCTTAACCAAATGGCTTTGCCGCCGTGCCATTACGGATTTCAAGTGACGGTTATTGATAAAAGGCTTAACCTGCTCTGGAATCAGCGCTCGGTGGATACCATGCTCGGACTGCCGTTCAATATTGCCAGTTACGCGCTCCTTTTGCACCTGCTCGCGAAAGAGGCAGGATTACAAGAAGGGAAATTGGTAGGGTTTCTCGCTGATGTCCATATATACGCGAATCATGTGGACGGCGCCAAGGAGCAATTGAGCCGCGATCCTGATAAATATCCTTTGCCCGTCATCCAGACCAAAAATTTCCGTTCCATTTTCGAGTGGCAATACACTGATACGGAAGTCATAAATTACGAATCATATCCTGCGATTAAGTTTCCTATCGCAATTTAATAATTCCTCCCAACCTCCTCTTATTTTAAGAGGAGGAGAATAGTCCCCCCTCTTAGGATAAGAGGGGAAGTGGGGAGTTACGAAATATTAACTTATGACTTTTTCACTTATTGCGGCGTGTGACCAAGAGCGTGGTATTGGCAAAGCAGGGGTGTTGCCATGGAGACTGCCAAAAGAGCTGGAACATTTCCATCAAGTAACCGCTGAAACGCGAGACACTACGAAGCGTAATGCGGTCATTATGGGACGCAAGACGTGGGAATCCATTCCAGAAGGGCGGCGGCCTTTGGCGGGACGATTAAATTGCGTTATCACGCGGGATGGTGGGTATGCGCTGCCGGAGGGAGCACAAAAATTTTCTTCATTGGAAGATTGTTTATCTTCATTAGAAAAAGATACCACTGTTGAGTATATCTTCATCATCGGCGGGGGAGAACTATTCAGACAAGCGATTGCCATGCCTGCGTGCGATATGATTTATCTCACTGAGATTGAGAGTGTATTCGGATGCGACACGTTTTTCCCCCCACTCCCGAAAGAGTTTAGAAAGGAACAAGAATCAGAGATGCAAGAAGAAAACGAGGTGAGATATAAATTTGTGACGTATAAAAGGCAATAATTCATGACTATTCTCCAAGGACTTCGGCTTATTGAGCGATATGGATTGCCGCATCCTGAATGGCAGTTTGTCAGGTATTCAGCCGAATTGAAAATAGGGCACATAAGAGATTATGTTGGTTGGACGATTCGGACTGCAGCACTCATCGACAGCAAAAAGAAGTGGACAAATGTATTTGTAAATTGGGTTTCTAAACGAGATGTTCCCGTCAAACTTGATGAGTTACAGTCGCAGCAGAGAGGAGAAGCTATTTTTGTGGTTTACCCTTCATGGAAATGGAAGAAGGCAGGCGCCGTAATGTCTGAGGGCATGAGAGTGACCGTAGAGGGGGTCAATGGGTCAATAGGCGATCTGAGCAGGAAGGGGAGGATGCATGCTCAGTTTGTCTATCACCGCCATCAGTTGAATCATACACACGGAGATCAAACATTTTTTACTCCTTCAGAGAAAAAAATAATCCAAAGTGCCTGTGAACGATTTGCGGGGAAAGATATTATTGCGGAATTTGCAGTGACTACGCGGAACAAGCTCGTCTTTTATCGTCTTGAACGTGTGGAGGAAGCGGTAAAGTTATTAATTAAGAAATATTCATAGTGAAAATATATGCGTATCGGAATCATAGGGAGCATGCAGTATACTGAAAAGATGATTGAGGCGCGCGACGCCCTTATACAGAGGGGACATGATGCGTTCGTAACGAAATTGGCGGATGCTTTTTTGGGAAAAAATGATGCGGAGAAAGAAGCGGTCAAGATTTATCAAAAGAATAACCTCGATGCCATACGGGAATTTTGGCACATGATGCAGGGCGCAGATGCGGTGCTCGTCATCAATATGGATAAGAATGGCGTGAAGAATTACATAGGAGGCAATACTCTTATGGAAATAGGATTTGCGCACGTGCTCAACCAGAAGATATTTCTCTATAACCCAATCCCTGACATTCCCTATTACAAAAGCGAGATTGAAGCGGTGAAGCCGATCATCATACACGGTGATTTATCTTTGGTTAAATAACGTATGAAGAAGGGTAAACTCATCGTAATCGAAGGAACTGACGGTTCCGGGAAAGCGACCCAGATAAAATTGCTTGCGCAGCATTTGCGGCGTATGCAGAAACTGTTCCATGTGGTTGATTTCCCGCAGTACGGGAAGAAATCAGCAGTCCTCGTGGAGAAGTATTTGCACGGCGCATTCGGGCCTATTGAGCGCGTCGATCCGTATATTACTTCGCTTTTTTATGCGATAGACCGATATAGCATGCAGGAGCTGTTGTGGCGCTGGCTGAAAAAGGATATCGTGATAGCGAACCGTTACACGACTGCGAACATGCTCCATCAGGCAGCAAAAATTAAATCACTTGATGGGCAGAAAAAATATATCGCTTGGGTAAAGCATCTTGAGTATGACGTACTTGCGCTTCCCAAACCGGATATTGTGTTTTTTCTCGATGTGCCCATTTCCTTCAGCACACGACTGGTCATGAAGAAGGGGTGCAGGAAATACCTCTTAGGCAAGAAACGGGATTTGGCTGAGCGAAACTTAAAACATCAGCAGGCGGCGTATGCCATTGGCAGAATGCTTTGCCGGACAGGGGCATGGGTAAGGATTCCTTGCACCCGCAAAGGCAGCCTCTTGTCCCCAAGAGAGATTCATGAGAGTATTTTGAATGTGATCAAGAAGTATTTGAGTTAAAATTTATAATAGAAGCAATCACTTTCTATGGATCAAAAAATTGAAACAACAATAGGATTGGAAGTCCACGTACAGCTCAAGACCAAATCGAAAATGTTTTGCGGGTGCGACAATCGGGGCGAGTATTTGCCGCCGAATACCTGCGTGTGCGAAGTATGCATGGGGCACCCGGGCACGCTTCCGGTGCCTAATGCGCAGGCGATTGAATGGGCGCTGAAGACTGCTATGGCCCTGGAGGGTGAAATTCCAAAAGAGTCCAAGTTTGACCGGAAGCATTATTTTTATCCCGATCTTCCCAAAGGCTACCAGATCAGCCAATATGACCAGCCGTTTGCCGTAGGCGGGTTTCTTGGGATAATGGCAAAAGGGGAACAGGTGAAGGTAAGACTCGAGCGGCTGCATTTGGAAGAGGATACCGCGAAGTTAGTGCATCAAACAAAGGCTGAGACGCTGATTGATTTCAATCGCGCGGGCACCCCATTGATGGAGATCGTGACCAAGCCCGATATCCGCACCCCGCAAGAAGCAAAATTGTTTTTGCAGGAGCTGCGGGCGATCGTGCGGGCATTGGGCGTGTCTGATGCGGATATGGAGAAAGGGCATCTTAGATGTGATGCGAATATTTCTGTTCGCCACGCGGAAGAACGCGGACCCTTCGATTTGGGCTCTGATGGTGACTCGTGGAAGAACGCGGAAGATAATGCATTAAACACGAAGATTGAGATTAAGAACCTCAATTCATTCCGTGCGGTGGAAAGGGCGCTTGAGCATGAACAAAAGCGTTTGAGTGAATTGTTGGAGCGTGGAGAATATCCTAAGGTGCAGGAGACTCGCGGGTGGGATGATGCAAAAAACATAACAGAGCTTCAGCGGACTAAGGAGGAAGCGGAAGATTACCGCTATTTTCCCGAGCCTGATATACCCCCTTTCCATTTTACAGATGAATACCTGACCGCATTGCGGCGCGGCATTCCAGAGCTTCCCCAGGCAAGGCGGGAGCGGTTTATGGCCCAGTATGAATTTTCACGCGCGGATGCGCAGGTGCTGGTCGCTGATGAAACTCTTGCCGATTACACGGAGAAGGTCATCTCCGAATTAATCGCCTGGATAAGCAGTCTTCCTGACGGCGGCACTGAGGAAGAAATTTGGGAAAAGCATGGGGCAAAGCTTGCCAAACTTGTGGCAGGCTGGATGAGCTCCAAATTGGGAGGGATTCTTGCTGAAAGGGGAGAAACGTTTGAAAACCTGAAGGTGACGCCGGAGGATTTTGCGGAATTCCTCACGCTGATTTATGAACGCACCATTTCTTCCACCATTGCGCAGGAATTATTGCGTAAAATGGTGGCAACAGGAGAAGACCCCCATAAACTTTTAGAGACTCTTGGCGGCGGACAAGTGAGGGATACTGAAGCCTTAGGGATGATAATTGAGAAGGTGATGCATACATACCCCCAGATCGTGGAGCAATTTAAGAAAGGGAAAGAAGGGGTGATTATGTACCTCGTGGGGCAGGTGATGAAGGAAATGAAGGGGAAAGCGGATCCGCAGTTGGTGCAGAGTTTATTGAGGGAGAAACTTGGATGAGGTATTGTTCGGGTGTCTATTTGAAAAGACGCGGGGATTACTCGGGATAGTCCTCGGCGAACACGCGTTGATTCGTTCAGATTGTCCGCAGAGAAAGACGCGGAGATTGCTCCGGATAGTCCTCGGCGAACACGCGTCAGTCCCGCCAGCGCGGGACTGCGCTCCGCCTCGCCAGCCTCACTCCGACTTACGTCGGAGACCATGCTGGGGCTGGCTGCGGAGGGTTCGCTCGAGAACATATCCCTCGCTGCCAATAGACATCAGCTGCGGAAGGAGAGAGGTGGAGGGAGCTTAAGAATGGAGAAAGGAATTAACGAGGTTCACCGCCTCGTCTTTATTTTTTATCCAGCAGATGCGCTTGTCTTTCTTAAACCAGGTCATTTGGCGTTTGGCGTACTGGCGGTTGTGAAGGCGGATAAGCGCAAGGGTTTCAGGGAGGGTTTGTGTGCCGTCAAAATAATTTTTCCACTCCCGCAGGCTGATTGAGGAGAGCGCGGGGAGGCGGTGGTCATAGGTTTCAAGCAGCCGTTTTGATTCTTCAAGAAGTCCGTCGCGCATCATCGCGTCCACACGGAGCGCGATTCTTTTCTCTAGCGTTTCCATAGGCAGGGTGAGACCGAGAAGGAGCGTGCGGTAGCGAGGTTTCTGCTTTTTCCGTTGTGCGGAAAAGGGTTTTCCTGTGGCTTTCATCACCTCAAGCGCGCGCATAATACGGCGGCGGTTGTGCGCGTTTATAAATGCGGCAGCATTAGGATCTTTGGCGACCATTTCTTCGTATAATTGTTGCGTGGGAAGGGACTCCGCTTCCTGCATTTGCGCAACTTTGCGTGGCGGTACATTGGGAATGATGAAATTATCCACGACTGCGGAAATCCAAAGGCCTGTGCCGCCGACGAGGAAAGGGAGTTTTTTACGCGCAAGGATATTATTAATCGTTTGAAAGGCATGCGCCTGGAAATGGGATACATTAAAATCCTCGTTTGGTTTGACTACATTGAAGAGATGGTGGGGGATGCTTTGATAATTTCCAATTTCCAATTTCCAATTTCCAAACTTTGGTTTGGCGGAAGCAATGTCGATTTCTTTATATATTTGTCGCGAGTCGGCATTGACGATTTCCCCGTGGATTTTTTTTGCCAGCGCCGTCGCAAGATCAGTTTTTCCCGATGCGGTGGGCCCAAGGATGACGATGAGCATTGGCAGATTGTTCGTATCAGGTATCATGGAGTGCGCAGCATGGATTTTATAATGCGTTTTGCGGTTCCCTTGAGATTGCGGGTGGCCTTAAGTTTGCGGTGCACCTCGGTAAGAGAGCCGCGTGTCCGAAGTTTTATTACGGATTTCTTATGTTTGAGTTCCCGGCGTTCAGTTTTTGTGAGTGTTGCTGTCATATGGTTCTATTATACCCTTTCATTCATAAAATATAAAAACTCCTTGTGATACTAAGGAGTCTTGCTCTATGGCTGCCGTATTTTTATCGTGTATAGGTCATGACGATATGCCGCGCCTTTTTTTGGTCCATTTTCGGCTTTTGGCGGGAGGCAAATGAAGCGGAAAAAGCGAAAAGGGCAAGCGAACAGATGGTAAAAAGCACGATAATTTTACTAATAGGTAATTCAATGGGTCGTGAAATGGCGTTTTCCATAAGAATTTTTGTTTTTATTTTGGAAAATTTGCGTCAAAGAGAAACGTGAGAAAAAAATTTTCCTTTTTTCTCACGCACTAATACTATGATAGCAGGTTTTTGGGTAAAAGTAAAGGGCTGCTTTTATAGCATTTTATAAAAGAAGCCCTTAAAGCCGTTTGATGATTTCGATAATGATGGAATAGAATACGAGCGCGATTCCGATAAAGAAATAGAACGCGCCCACATACATGCTTCCTTGCACGAGAATATATAACACCCGTGCAGTCACTATCATCATTATCAATATCAAAAATAGGAGGAAAATAACTAAAGCCATTTATCCTCCTAGCAACCATGAAACAACGAACACCGCTCCCACAACGATGATCATTAATACAACAAACAACAATCGGGTCAGCCCGTCAAGCTGATCCCACGTTTCTGTCAGTGTTTTCAACATTTTCGATTCCTTTCTTTTAGT
Source organism: Patescibacteria group bacterium (assembly GCA_041645165.1). Taxonomy (NCBI): domain Bacteria; species Patescibacteria group bacterium. Next base: position 20,191 of record JBAZQN010000019.1, read on the forward strand.
TTATGTTATATTTTTATGCGTTCTTTTTTTCTTTAATAAATTCCTCCATGGTGGATGTACATCCTTCCTAAACCCTCGAAGTTCATTCGAGTACTCGGGAAAGGAGGGCATGGAGCGAGTAATATAATCTCACTCCATGCCTTATCAAGCAGAAATTCCTTCATCAACCCATTTTCCCTCAATTACTCTATACCGGCCGGTATAGAACGTATCCCCCACGGGGATGTATTTGGCCTGTGTTGTAATTAGGGCCGCCTGACCATTTACATACCCAAGGGTCTCACCCTCGGGGGACTCAAAAATCTCCACCTTGTCTTTTTTATGCAAATCTAATTCCATTTTTATCCTTTCTAAAATTTGATTGAATTCGTTTTTTTATTTGGATTACACAATACTGTACGGAAAAGAAGTGATACTGTCAAGGTTAAAACCTCTTCATGGCTAATTCACCTCGAGAGCAGTATCTCTTTCAGATAATTGTATTCCGCAGGTATTTGAGTGGCCTGTTTTGGCCTTTGGAGCGCGTTTTGAAGTGATGGAGGCATCGCGACCGCGCCGGAGGGGAGCACGCGTTCGATGACATCCATGAATTTCGCCGGATGGGCGGTGCTCACCAGTACCGTGTGGCCTTGGAAACGTTTGCCTTCTTCAGTTTCTCGCCATAATTCAAGCGCCCTCCATCCCACCGCAGTGTGGGGATCCATGACATAGCGATGTTCCTTATATACTCTCTGTATTGTTTCTAGGGTAGTCCTATCGTCTATTGATATACTCCATATGTCTTTCTCTAATTTTTTTTGGTCAATATTGCGGTCGGAAGCCGGTAATGTTTTATCGATTGTATAGAGATCAAATATGCGCGCGATGTTGCTCGGGTTGCCCACATCCATTGCGTTTGACAGAGTGTGCACTGAAGGGCGCGTGTTTAATATTCCAGTGCGTAATAATTCCGGCAGTACGGCATTTGCATTTGCTGCGGCTATGAATTTTGCGACAGGGATTCCCATGCGCGCGGCAAGCAAGCCGCCGGTAAGATTGCCGAAGTTACCGCTTGGTACACAGAAGACAAGAGGATTTCTGATCGTTTGCGGCGTTTGGGCCATGCGGAGATACGCCCATACGTAATAGAATGACTGCGGGATCAGCCGCCCGATATTGATGGAGTTTGCTGAAGTGAGTGTAATTTTAGCGCGGAGGTTGGCATCGGCGAACGCTTCTTTTACCATCCGCTGGCAATCATCAAATGTTCCCATAACTTCAAGCGCCTGCACGTTGCCGCCGTAGGTAGTCAATTGCTGTTCTTGCAGCGCGCTTACCTTGCCGGAGGGATAAAGCAGGACGACGCGTATGCCGGGCAGATGAGAGAATCCTGCGGCCACTGCGCTTCCCGTATCGCCAGACGTGGCGACCAAGACAGTGAGTGTTGCGCCCGGTTTCATGAGCGCGTGCACCATCCTTCCCAGCCATTGGGCGGCGAAATCTTTAAATGAGAGTGTGGGTCCGTGCCAGAGTTCAAGTACGGAGAGCGTATCGGTGATTGGCATGAGAGGCACCGGCCAGGCATAGGCATCGCGGCTTACCGCATGCAGCGTTTCTTCTGCCACTTCATCGCCTATCCAGCGTTTGCTCAATTCATAGGCAAGGTCGGGATAAGAAAGGGATGCCAGCGCTTCATATTCATTCGCAAGAATTTCGGGGATATGTGCGGGCATAAAAAGCCCGCGATCAGGCGGCTGGCCTTGCAGGAGCGCATCTTGGAATGAAACGAGAGGTGATTTTCGATTGGTGCTGTAGCATTGCATAGCTAAGCGAGCCGTGTTTGGATTTCTTTTAGAAAAATTTCACCCGTGCTTTGTTCATCGCGCGCAACGCTATAGGGAAGCGTGACGTCGGCGATGGCGGCATAGCGGGCGGAGCGGTACGTCAAGAGTTCAGGATAACAGCGTCTAAGAGCCTCGCGGTCAGATTCGTCCGGAAGCCTATGAAAGCGGTCGCCCCATACCACAGGTTTGGGGTCGGTAGTATAGATGTGAAACAATCTATCTTTGATTGATTGATTCGCCTCAAGATAGACAATAAGCGTTTGTTGTTTAAGATGTTCGATGGTCCGGGGCGAGAGATAAATGAAACTGCCGGTGGTATCGATGATAGTATTCGTCCTGTGTGCGGTGAGAAAAGTACGAATTGATTCTTCTTCAAGGGCAAGATATTGGGCGCTGCGGACGGCATGTTGCGATTCATAGGGCTGTCCCATCCATGCCGCAACCCCCGCGGTTCCTGTACCGGGGAGCGAGCCGAGGTGCGCACTCACATAGTCATCTGAAGAGAGGCGCAAAAATCCGAGTGATGCCAACTGGAGAGATCGGTACGTTTTTCCCATACCGGACATCCCTATCAAGGTGATCGCTAATTGATTGCGCGCCCAAAGGTCTTTGAATACCTGAGGAGTGAGGAGCATACAAGGGATATGGCAGCAGAGTGTCTCTTGATTTCCTGATGTTTACGCCGCTTTATTTTTTATTGCCTCCTGAATTTCACTTATAAATGCTTCCCGTGTCCGCATGAATGGCTTTTCGATGCCATATTTCCTGATCATGAGTTCTTGGGAGTTAATTTCTTTATCCCCGAATACGAGCTGATAGGGGATTTTATCGGTCATTGCTTTGCGGATTTTGTTGCCAATAGTGGTATTAGCGTCATCCACCGCCACGCGGATCCCATGTTTTTTGAGTTCTTCCGCGAAGGCAAACGCATGCGGATCATTGCTGGTGCGCACGGGAAGGATGACGGCCTGCACGGGCGCGAGCCAGGCGGGAAACACGCCCGCATAGTGCTCGATGAGTATGGCGAGAAAACGCTCAAATGACCCGAGTATTGCGCGGTGGATCATGACCACGCGCTCGTCTTCCCCATTCTCGTTGACGCAGGTGAGGTTGAATCGCTCTGGAAGGTTGAAGTCGAGCTGGATCGTGGCAAGCTGCCATTCCCTCTGAAGCGAATCTTTTGCGATAAAGTCAATTTTCGGTCCGTACATCGCCGCTTCCCCGATGCCGTCTATCACTTCGCGCGTGCCGCGCTTTTCCAAAAGCGACCGTAGATGGGTCTCCGCTTTTTCCCATATCTGTCTGGTGCCGAGATACCGGTCAAAGCGTTTAGGGTCGTGGCGGGAAAACCGCACCTTGAGCGGCATATTGAACGGCTTGTAGAATTGGTCCACGATATCCCACACCGTCATCACTTCCTGCTCGATTTGCGCCATGCGGCAAAATACATGCGCATCATCTTGCGTGATCATGCGCACGCGCGACAATCCGGACAGTTCTCCCGATTGCTCGTCGCGGTAGACCATCGTCACTTCAGAATAGCGCACCGGCAGTTCGCGGTAGCTGCGGCGCCGGCTTGCATAGATCTGGGTATGGTGAGGGCAATTCATCGGCTTCAAGGCAAACTCATGCCCTTCGCGCGTGGTGATGCAAAACAACTCATTCTTGAATTTCTGCCAGTGCCCTGATGTCTCATAAAGCTCTTTCTTGGTAATATAGGGTATGCAGACACGCTGGTATCCTTTGGGGATTTGGAGTGATTGCACGAAGTCTTCGAGTACTTCCCTAATAAGGGTCCCCTTGGGCGTGAAGAGCGGAAGGCCTGCGCCCACGAGGTCGGAAAACACGAAGAGATCAAGGTCGGCGCCGAGCTTGCGATGGTCCCTGTGTTCGGCTTCCGCGCGCTGTGCCAGATACGCATCCAGCTCCGCTTGCGTGGCAAACGCAACGCCATAGATTCTCTGCATTTGCGGATTTCCTTCGTAACCGCGCCAGTAAGCGCCTGCAACAGAAGTCAGGGTAAACACGCAAATGTCTTTTGTCGTCGCAACATGCGGTCCCCTGCAAAGGTCTATGAAATCTCCTGTTTTATAGATGGAGACAGTGTTCACTTCCCTATCAATATGTTCATGGTCTTCGGTTTGGTTGCCGTAAATCTCCGAGGCAACGGTCGTGGAATGTATTTCAAGGTCAGTAAGCAGTTCCACTTTGTAAGGCTGCTTGAGCGACATGAAAAGCTCTTTTGCGTCATTCAGCGATATATCTTGGCGCTCAAAGAGGATGCGTTCCTTCGCCAGTTCGTGCATCACCGCTTCGATTTTTTTGAGCTCGGCGGGTCCAATCCTTTCGGGGAGGTCAATATCATAATAGAATCCGTTTTCCACGACAGGTCCGACGCCGAACTTCGCGGTGGGGTAGAGTTTTTGGACTGCTGCCGCCATCAGGTGGGCAGTAGAATGGCGCATGGTAGTAAGGTCCATAGGGTGGATGTTAGAATCTAGAATAAAGAATATAGGATAAAGAAAAATATCTGCGTACATCTGCGGCCGACCGCGTCCGCATCCTACATTGAATATAAGTCAAACGTGGTGCGGTCGGTTATCTGCGTGAATCTGCGGTAAACCTGACTGATATTCTCCACATTGTTATGGTGGAAGAAATAAAACGACCCCAGCACATGCATGTGCTCGGGTCCCTATCCGCATTCGTCTGCGCGGGGGGAGGTTCCACCCGAATTGTCCGATAAATCGGACCACTCGTTCCATTGATCAGAAGGCTTGGGGAGTTATTGCTCCGCGCGGGTTCCGTCCCGCACATCGGCGTGGTAGGCCGATCAATCGCTTCTGACAAGGGAAATCATACTCCAGGGTGTTCTATTTTGTCAAGCACCCGTTATAGCTCACAATAACTGTTACCAAGAGAATAGCGGATAGATCAGAATTGGGTTACCGTAGCCGTCTATGACTATGGCAACCAAGAATGAAATCTTCTCCCGCTATCTGGGGGAATACCTCAAA
>JBAZQN010000020.1 GCA_041645165.1 Patescibacteria group bacterium
TTGAGGTATTCCCCCAGATAGCGGGAGAAGATTTCATTCTTGGTTGCCATAGTCATAGACGGCTACGGTAACCCAATTCTGATCTATCCGCTATTCTCTTGGTAACAGTTATTGTGAGCTATAACGAAATATTGTAGGAAAGTGGAAAATATTGTATAATGAATGGCATATAATCCTTTAAATAAATGGAAAACGAGACTACCTCGACATTTCCTCCCTCTCCGCAAGAAGAGGAATCCCTGCAGCCGCCTTCTTACCAAGGCGATGTGGCGGCGCGTGCGGAGAATGCGGCGCCTTTGGCTGCGCCAAGAGGGGTGCGCAAAAAGGGCACGCTGATTTACGGCATTGATATTGGATGGTACCTCAAAGAGGCGCGCACACCTTTACTTGTCGCGGGAGGAATCATATTGTTCATGACCCTTAGCTCGCTCATCATGCCGAGCCTTTGGGCTGATGCCGCGGATGCGGGTACGTTTGTCGTGAAACTATGTCTCTTTGCCTTGGTTGGGCGGCAATTCGTGGTGAAGCGCGCGGCGCCGGCAAAAGTGGCAGCAGTGGGCGCCGCGTGTGTCGGTTTGATATTAGGTATCATGCTTGCGTTTTTGCGATTTTTTGTGGTGCGCGAAGTGTGGACCCTGTTTAATCTCACGATGGAACCGGTGGTGACCGCGCTTTTTGCGTATTGCATCGGAGGGATTGTAGCCCTTGCGAGCAAAAGCGCGCCGCGTTATACCACCATTGCGGAAGGGTAATTTAATGTTCGATGAATACTATGGCAAGGCATCGTAAAATGCATTCTTTCTGTATTTTATTTAATGATCCTATCCGCTTGTTTTTGTTGCCTTTAAGCATTCTCCTCTCTTTCGTATTTCTCTCAACTCCCGCCCACGCCGCCTCATGCCTCCCCCTGCCTTCAGACACCGCACACTGGTGGCGTGCCGAAGGTAATGCGCAAGACAGCCTAGGGTTAAACCACGGCGCCTTGGAAGGAGGCACAGTATATGATGCCGGTAAGGTAGGCCAGGGATTCAGCTTTGACGGCATTGACGATCTGGTAGAGATACCCACCCAAGGATTACCCGCAGGGGCAAGCGACCGCACCCTGGAAGTATGGGTTAAGATTGACGCCCTGGTTGCCCAGGAGGCGTATTTTGCAGGCTACGGCCTGTTTGGCGCCACTGGCGCGTCGTACAATATTGGCGCAAGTTTCGGCAGGCTCTATTTCTCCTCATGGGGGCCTGATCTGTTCGGGCCGCAGGTCGCCCTAGGACAGTGGCACCACGTTGCCGTGACCAATGTCGGCAGCTTCGTCACGCTCTACCTCGACGGCGTGCCCGTGAACAGCGCTCCAATCACCATCGATGTCCCTCCTGAAGGCACGCAGTTCTTCATCGGCAAGGTAGGAGGATACTACGGCGATATCAGGCGTCTTCAGGGTCAGGTGGATGAGGTGACCCTCTACACCCGCGCCCTCACCGCCGAGGAGATCGTCGCCATTTATCAGGCAGGCGCTTTAGGCAAATGCGCTCCAGGATCACCCACAAACCACCCTCCTGTCCTCTCCTTTTCGCAAGAGACCGGCTATGTCACTGACGGCGTCAATCCTGACAGAGGCACGGCCAATCTTACTCCACTCGCCTTCAAGGTAATCTACACCGACCAAGATAGCGACCCGCCGCAGAGTCTCTTACTCCACATCGATACCGGCACCGTCAATCTTGACCTCATCCCTCTCATTCCTGATACTGGCGACACTGTTCCCTCCATACTCAAAGACGGCAACTTTTCCAACGGCGAACAGTACGCTTACACCAGCACCTTTCCCAAGGGAAATTACCAATACCACTTCGAAACCAGCGGCGCCGAGACAACTGCGCGCCTCCCCGCAGCCGGAGAACTCACCTTCCAGACCGGCTACTCCAACGTCGCGTTTCTTCCCGGCATCAAGGGAAGCCGGCTTTTCCATAAGAGACCTAGCCCAGATTGTGCCGTCAATTGCGAAGATCAACTGTGGGAGCCGAATGCTGATTCGGATGTGCGTGCATTATTTCTTAATCCCGACGGATCAAGCACCGAGTCCGGTATCTATACGAAAGCGCATACGGAAGGGATCATTGACGAGGTGCTCAACGCGACCGTGAACATCTACAAGAAATTCATTGATTCCATGAATACACTAAGAAACGAACAGACGATCAATGAATGGGAAGCCCTGCCTTACGACTGGCGGTATAATGTTGAGGACGTGACAAACGGTACGATAGCGCTCGAAAACAGCATAGTCCGCCTTGCCGATGAGATCGAATCCCTGGCTCAAACCTCACAAACCGGAAAAGTCACCCTCATCACGCACAGCATGGGCGGGCAGGTAGGGAAACTGCTCATCCGCAGACTGCAAGACGAAGGCAAGGCGGATTTGATTGACAAGTTTATCATGGTAGCAACGCCGCAATTGGGGACGCCTGAAGCCATGAGCAGACTTTTGCACGGCGAAGAATCGAATCCGCTCAAACGTATCGTGATCTCTCCCGTGACCACTCGCGCATGGGGCGAGAATATGCCCTCTGCGTATCACCTTCTTCCTTCCCCAGAATACTTCACGCGAGCCGGGGCCATTTTCCCCGTCGTCTCGTTCGACCCCGCAGCGTCCTTGCTCACGCAATTTCTCCAACGCTATGGTACAGAAATCACCACCCGTTCGGAATTCGATGATTTCCTACTCGGTTTTGAAGGACGTTTGAAACCTTTTCCTGTTGATCTTGATAATCCAAACATTCTCAATGGGGGATTATTAACCAAAGGAACGGGTACACAGCAGGTGCTCGACTCCTGGACAGCGCCGCCAAATGTTGAAGTAATCCAGATCGCGGGCTGGGGCGATCTCGATACCTTGACCGGACTGCACTATTCGCAGAAAACGTCGTATGGGCTCATCGATACCACCAAGATCACGCATAATCCGATCGAGACCTATCGTGGCGACGGCACAGTCTTTCTGCCGAGCGCGTTTGCCATGGATGCACAGAAATTCTATGTTGATCTGTATGCGGATAATCGGCTCTTGAGCTTAAAGAGGAGTCATGGTGACATTTTTGAGGTTGATGGATTACGTGAGTTGATAAAGCAAATTATTAAGGAAACATTGAATACTCAAAATCTTCCTCTATTCATCTCCACCACCGAACCTACCTACAAACCAAAGAAATCAATCTTGAGACTATTCTCTCCGGTCGCCATTGACGCCTACGACTCTCTCGGAAATCACACGGGCCTCATTCCCAACCCGGGCCCTGATTCCGGCATCACCATCATCGAAGAGGGAATCCCCAACAGCTCGTACCGGGAATTCGGAGAAGACAAATACCTCACGCTGGACACCCAAGACACGTATACCATCAAGCTCCAAGGACTTGCCACGGGCAGCTTCACCCTGGAGATCGAAACACGAGAAGGCGACGACTCGGTGGGAACCGTTGCTTACCAAAACATCCCCACTTCTGTTACTATGAAAGGAGAGCTGACGATGCAGGATGTTTCAAGCGTCTCCGCATTATTATTGGATGTTGACGGTGATGGTGCCACCGATCACACACTTGATTCTTCAGTAGAACCTGACCCCATCGTCTCGCTCCAGGTGCTGAAATTGACCATTCAGACGCTTGACCTTGATCCGCACGTGGAGAAAGGCTTGATTGCCGCCACTGACGGTGCAATCAAACTCCTCAAGAAGGGAAGGACGGAAGAAGCGGATCGTGTGCTCAAGGCGATGGTTGACTCCCTCAGAGTGCTGTACCAAAAAGGTCTCATTTCTTCCGCTGATGCGGATGGGTTGATTCGGGGGGTGGAAGAAATAAGGGAAATATTATGACTATAACAAAATTAAGAAAAATTATAAAATATTTTTCCGTTTTTGTTATTCTTGTATTGATAGCGAGTGTGTGGTTCTATAGTTCTGTAGAAAATTATCATTTTGGATCATTGTGTTTAACTGATAAGGGAGGGCCATATTATAAATGTTTTGAGAAGTATTTGATAATCGGTGAGAGAGCTATTTTAGCTTCATTATTAGTTTTACTTCTCACAATCATCGCCCTTATCGCCACCGAACCGCGCATCCGAAAGACATGGGCGATGTTTTCTTATTGGTTCATCCCCATAGCCGTCGTCCTGACTTTGTTGAGCCCGGGTGACTGTGGGAGTGATATTTTAAGTAAGGCGCTATGCTGGAATAAGGGAGTATCTCTTGTCTTTTTCTTCATTGCTTACTTCTCCATTTCCCTATTGATTCTCATTATCAAATCCATCAAACTCCGTCGGGAAAAGAGTGGGTAAGGCGCGACTCAGAGGAGGCGAGGAATATGCTGGTGGGGGATTTGGTGTATGCGAGAGAGCATTTATTATAATATGGGCATATGATAATTTTTAAAAAGATCAATTTTTATTTTATATTAATTATTTTATTTTCAGTAGATATATTGTTTTGGTATGGAGCTAAAAGAGATATTGAATTTATTACCGATCTAAAAGTTATAATTTTCTTCATCGCCTTTATAGGTTTTGCCGGTTCTTTTTATCTCTTATATAAAACGGACATCAAACACAAGGCAGTATTGAACATTGTCATCACAATCGGCGTGCTCATCAATTTAGGATTCATTTTCCTCTGGTATATTCTTAAAGATTTTGGGTTTTGATTTCCTTTCCATATATAAAAATTATCGCGTTTCATGTTTATAATTTTTTGAAATATATGCCTGTCACTACTTCCCTTGCCGAGGATTCCCCGGTATCTAAAAATAAATTCCCCTCATGGTGGTCCGAGGTGCGCGCCACGTGGCGGGCGCTGATGAAACGGTTCGGGGTGATAGCGGGGCTCATCGTTGCCTTTAATGCGGTGGGGCTGCTCATCCAGCTCGCGTTTTTCGGGACGCTCACCTTCAGCGTCTTTCTGGACAATCTCGTGAGCGGTACGGGGGTCAATGCTTTTGAGGTGATTCCGCTCCTGCTCACGCTTTCCAGTGCCTCCATGGTCGTGGCGATTCCGGTGATGGCGCTTTCGCTCCTTATGCAGGTGTGGTACCAGAGCGCCCTGGTATGCGCCACCGCGCTCAATCCTCAAGGGAAGCAGAAGATCATTACGGCAGTGAAGCAGGGGTTGCGCATTTACCTCAAAATCCTCGCGCTGCTCGTAGGGTTGTTTTTGGCGATTACCGCGGTTTACTTCTTGCTTGTGCTCGTTGCCACCATTATGCAGCGCTATACGGGCGCGTGGGGCACGGCAGGATTGTCGTGGATGAACAGGGCGTTGCTTCTTATTTTCACGCTCGCGACACTTATACTCGCGGCGCTGTTTGGATTTGCGAATTTTTCAGTGGCGGAAGGAGAGCGTTCCCCGTTTGCCGCGCTTAAAAACAGCTTCGCGCTCTTCAAGAAATTCTTTTGGGACCTCCTGTGGCGCACGGTGGTGTTCGCGCTCCTGCTCTACGTGTTCAATGCCCTTATCGGTTCTATTAATATCGCGCAGATTCCCATCAATTGGCAGGCGATCGTCACGCTCTTTTATATCCCTTTTTCCCTTCTCTTCCTCTGCGAATTATATAAAGACACGACGCACCTTACCCAATAATATTTGAATACCATGTCCACCACACGCCGTTTTATTATACCTTTTGGGTCTCTTACCATCCGCGATATTCCTATCGTAGGAGGAAAAAACGCTTCTTTGGGAGAGATGGTCAGAACCCTGAGCGCCAAAGGAGTGAAAGTACCCAATGGATTCGCGGTAACCGCACAGGCATACCGCTTATTTTTTCGCGAAACAGGCCTCTCTCACCTCGTGCCCAAGCTCATGAAAGGACTCGACACTTCAAATATGAAAGAGCTCTCTTCAGTGGGCGAATCGGTGCGCCGCGCGGTACGCCGCGCGCCGCTCCCTGCCGCACTTCAGCGCGCGGTCGTCAGCCAGTATCGCAAGCTTTCTCTTGCGTATAAGACTAAGAATTTAAGCGTGGCCGTGCGCTCGTCCGCAACGGCTGAGGATCTCCCGGACGCTTCATTCGCGGGGCAGCAGGAAACGTACCTCAATGTGGTGGGAGAAGCGGCGCTCCTTGACGCGGTCCGCAAAGCATACGCATCGCTCTTCACGAACCGCGCCATCTCCTATCGCGTCGATAAAGGATTTGCTAAAAAAGACGTTGCGCTTTCCGTAGGCGTACAGGCCATGGTGCGCTCTGATCGCGGCGCTTCCGGCGTGCTTTTCACCATTGATACGGAGTCCGGATTCCGCGATAACGTGATTATTAATGCGATCTGGGGTTTGGGAGAAAATATCGTGCAGGGGGCAGCCAATCCGGATGAATTTGTCGTCTTTAAACCCACACTGCGCACAGGCGCCCGCGCGATCATATCAAAAAAATTGGGGGCGAAGCAGTGGAGAATGGTCTATGGGCAAAAGGGCACGCGCAACATCAAGGTTTCCGAGAAGGACAGGATGCGTTACTGCCTGAGCGACAAAGACGTGCTTACCCTCGCGCGATGGGGCATGATTATCGAAGAGCACTATGGCAAGCCAATGGATATCGAGTGGGCGAAAGATGGCATCACGGGCGAACTCTACGTCGTGCAGGCGCGGCCGGAAACGGTCATGGCGAGGCGTAATGTGAATGTGTTGGAAACCTATCACATGGGGCAGAGTGCCGAGCGGAGAAAGGGCGCCATTGCGCTCACGGGGATCGCGGTGGGCAATAAGGTAGGGAGCGGGAAAGTGCGCGTGATCAAGAGCATTGCAGGGATCCGCGAATTCCAAAAAGGCGAGGTTTTGGTTACGACGATGACTGATCCGGATTGGGAGCCGATCATGAAGATTGCCTCAGCGATTGTCACCGATTCCGGAGGGCGGACCGCGCACGCGGCCATCGTATCCCGCGAACTCGGCATACCCGCGGTGGTAGGCACGGGAACAGGCACGAAAGTATTGAAGACCGGGCAGATGGTGACGGTGAGCTGCGCGGAAGGAGAGCAAGGGGTGGTGTATCGGGGCGCGATTCCGTTTACGGTCACGAAAGTGAATCTCAAGCACCTGAAGACCCCCAAGACGCAGATGATGATGATTGTGGGGGAGCCTGACCAAGCATTCCATTTTGCCGCAACCCCGAACCGTGGGGTGGGGCTGGCGCGTCTCGAATTTATCATCAGCAATTATGTGCGGATCCACCCGCTCGCCTTGGTGCATTACCAGCATCTGCAGGACAAACGCGCAAAGCAGCAGATCGCAAAAATAACCGCGCATGAGCCGGACAAGCTGAAATATTTCGTAGATCAGCTGTCCTACGGCATCGCGCGGATTGCGGCCGCGTTCTACCCGAATGACGTGATCGTGAGGTTATCAGATTTCAAAACAAGCGAATATGCGTCCTTAATCGGTGGCAAAGCATTTGAACCGGAAGAGCGCAATCCCATGATCGGCTGGCGGGGCGCGTCGCGTTACTATGACCCCAAATATATGCCGGGTTTTGCGCTGGAGTGCAGGGCGCTCAAGAAGGTGCGCGAGGAAATGGGCTTGAAAAACGTAAAAGTAATGGTGCCCTTCTGCAGGACTGTGGAAGAGGGCAAAAAGGTGGTGGAGGTGATGAGGCAGAACGGGTTAGTCCGCGGCAAGGACGGGCTCGAGCTCTATGTCATGGTGGAAATTCCATCCAATGTGATATTGGCCAAGGAGTTTGCGGAAGTGTTTGACGGATTTTCCATCGGATCAAACGACCTCACCCAGCTGACCCTCGGCCTCGACCGCGATTCAGGGATTATTTCTCACATAGGCGATGAACGCAACGAAGCGGTAAAGCGGCTGATCTCCATGGTCATCAAGTCTGCCCACGAGACGCATACCAAGATCGGTATCTGCGGCCAAGGGCCGTCTGACTTTCCCGAGATGGCGGAATTTCTCGTGCGCGAGGGGATAGATTCCATCGCGCTGCAGCCAGATACGGTCCTGAAAACGACATTGCACGTTTTGGAAGTAGAGAAGCAGCTAAAGCGTAAATAATTCATCGTATCGGAATTCTAATCTTTCCGCCCAAGATCAGCGTCATGTAGCGTGGCAGTTTATCTGCCACCCACCATGTCGCAGACATCCCAGTCATTCGACGGGATAAAAGCTGCGACGCTACATAGTGTAGATATGCCGAAGGGCTTAATTTATCTCTATAGTATGGAACATAAACTTTACCGTTCACGAGAAAATAGAATGATCGCCGGCATCTGCGGGGGATTGGGTGAATATTTCCAGATTGATCCGGTGCTTATCCGCGTATTGTTTGTCGTTGCAGCCCTTGGCGGCGGGATCGGGTTCCTCGGTTATATCGTGCTCTGGATTGTGATACCTGAAAAACCCCAGCCAGTCGCAGAGGGGGCTGAAGATATTTCATCCCCGCCTGTCCAGACCGAAGCGCCCGCGCAGGAGCATGGGGGCAAGGCGGGCGGTTTCATCCTGATCGCGCTCGGGATAATATTTTTTATCAATAATTTCGCGCCCCATTGGAATATCTGGCAGTACTGGCCGCTCCTTCTCGTGGGGTTCGGCGTGTGGCTTTTGAGAAGAAACAAATAGCGCAGACATACGCAGACTTCACGCAGACTGACGCGGACGATAGTATTTAAGATTTTAATTATCTTATGCCAGAAAATAACAAAGATTGCCACGACCATAAAACATTTTTTGGGATTATTTTGATAGGGCTTGGCATCTTATTCCTGCTGCAGAATTTCGGGTGGTTTTACATGAACTGGCGCAATGTCGGACGGCTATGGCCGTTGTTGCTTATCCTTTTGGGGCTCTCAAGCCTGCGTATAGATCGCACCTTGCAATGGGTGCTCTTTGCGCTAGTTATCCTTGCCGCGCTTGCGTTCCTCATGTTCCCTGGATATCAGGGCACGATGATGATGAGGTGGGGACCATAGGCGCCGTAAAAAAATAACCTATACAGCACGTTGGGATATAATGAGATTTTACGATGGTCATCCACTTATGGTGAGATTACATTGGAAAGGTTATTTTTTTAAGCGCCCATACCCGCGCGGGTGGTAAAAAGACAAAACTTCATTCGTAGAAGGGAACAGGTATGTTCCCTTCTTGCGTTTATGGATGAAGCTCGTTACAATTCCCTACGAAAGTATGGATAGTGTGGAGGGGTCGCATAGTGGCCTAGTGCGTCTGCTTGGAGAGCAGATAGGGGAGCAATCCTCTCGCGGGTTCAAATCCCGCCCCCTCCGAATGTGTTTTCATTATGAATAACGTGTTTATCTTTCACGGCACAGGAGGCTATCCCCAAGAAAATTGGTTTCCGTGGCTGAAAGAGAAGTTAGAGATGAAAGGCTGCAAGGTTTTTGTCCCGCAATTTCCCTCGCCGCCCGGGGAGCCGGCTTCGGTGAATGCATGGTTTGAGGTATTAAAAGAATACGATCATTATATAGATGAAGATACGATTTTAATCGGCCATAGTTTGGGCGGCATTTTTACGCTAAGAATTTTGGAACAATTAAAACACCCTGTGAAAGCTGCTATTTTGGTCGGCACGCCCATTGGCGTTCGGCCATTACAAAATTATGACCGAGATAACAGTTTCAGCGGATTTTTATTTAACTGGCCGATCATTAAAGCCAATGCCAAGCAATTTGTAGTGTACCAGTCTGATAATGACCCATACGTGTCGTTAGGAAATGGCGAACAGCTTGCGAAGGAATTAGGAGCGGACCTCACGTTCATTCCCCACGCCGGGCACTTTAATACCAAAGCAGGTTACACGAAATTCGAAGCGTTGCGGGACAGAACTGAAGATATTTTATTAAATTAATTTAGTTAAGATTCTTTTATATGAACAACCAAAAAATTAAACCAACTGGCTGTTGTGACCCGTTTGATCCTGCGCCTTGGCAAGACAAAGAGATCACATGGAAGGATAAAATTTTTGTGAAAGATCATGTCACCAGCTTTCTGCACATTCCTCTTAACATGGGGAAAAAGATAATCAAGAATATGGGGTTGATCGAGAACGCAAACGCGAAAGCGCCGCAGCAATTAATGTTAACCGACGAGAAGTCCCTTTGGGGCGCGGATATCTACATTGACGTTTCTAGAGATGTTCCCGGTGCTCAAATGGCCACACTCTCTGGGAATTTTCTTACCAAAGTATTTGAGGGGCCCTATCAAAATGTAGGCACGTGGGCAAAGGAAATGAAGGAGTATGTGAAAAGCAAAGGCAAGGAAATGAAAAAATTATATTTTTCTTACACGACCTGTCCGAAATGCGCCAAAGCATACGGAAAAAATTACGTGGTGCTTTTTGCGCAGGTAAAGTAACGGGCGAGGCGGGCGGGGGAATTGAGCCGATCCTCAAATTTAATCGTATCAAATTATTGCTATTTTCGTATCAATATGATACGATTATTCTAGTTAAATGATACGAATAGATTATGTTTAGTTTAAGCCAAAAGCAGCAAAAGATAGTCGCAATTTTTTTGAAAAATAACACCCTTTCATCCTCAATGGTCCACGCTGAAATGGCCAAATCGGGCGAAGGTGTTTCTTTGGTTACCGTGAAGAGAATACTCTCTGACATGGCTGTTATGGGCGCTTTAAAGGTGATTGGTTCGGGGCGATCGACCTCGTATGCGGTGAGCGCCTTAGGAAGGATTTTTGCGGAGATCAATGCGAAAGAGTATTGTGTTGCGGAACCGGACAGGCGCTACGGTCTGCATCAGTATAATTTTGATTTATTACCCGCTTTTCCTGCTCAAATTTTTTCAGAAAAAGAATTGGAAATGCTGGAGTGCTCTACTGCCGCATACAGGCAGAGCACCAGGGATTTGTCTGAAACCCTGCAAAAGAAAGAGTTAGAGCGGTTGATTATTGAATTAGCCTGGAAATCATCAAAAATTGAAGGAAACACCTATACCCTTCTTGATACGGAGAAATTGATTTTAGAAAATAAAGCCGCCGAGGGCAAAACCAAAGATGAAACCCAAATGATCTTAAACCATAAAGATGCTTTCAATTTCATCCGCGAAAACAAGAAACAATTCAAAATAATGAACCGTATGAATTTGGAAGAACTGCATTCTATTTTGGTGAAAGATTTAAACGTGGGACAGGGATTGAGGAAAAAGCCGGTCGGCGTGCTTGGCTCTCTTTATCGTCCGCTTGATAATATTCACCAGATTACCGACGCGATTGAGGTTTTAGGGAAAAAGATTTTACAGATTTCCTCTGCTTATGTCAAAGCCTTCGTGGCGCTTGCTGGTTTGGCGTATATCCAGCCATTTGAAGACGGGAATAAGAGGACAGGGCGGCTCATGGCAAACGCCCTATTGTTGGCATACGATTTGGCGCCTTTGTCGTATCGCAGCGTTGATGAAAGCGATTACCGCGAAGCGATGCTGGTGTTTTACGAATTGAATTCGGTCATTCCTCTCAAAAAGATTTTCCTTGACCAATATGATTTCGCGGCGAGGAATTACGCGGTGAAATAAAAAACACGCAAGATATTTATTGTAAATATTTTCCACACTTTTATGCATCAGAACCAATCGCCGCAGGCACAGGGATTTTCCAGATTAGGCATTGCGCCTGTTTTTTTGGAAACGCTGGCGAAATTAGGATATAAAAACCCGACACCGATCCAGCAGCAGGCGATTCCCGTGGCCATCCAAGGGAAAGATGTGGTCGGTATCGCCCAGACCGGCACCGGCAAGACATTTGCCTATGGCATCCCCATGTTGCAGAGGCTTGCCCAAGTGAAAGGGCGCGGGCTGGTTGTGCTCCCCACGCGCGAACTCGCCGCACAAGTCGATGAAGCGCTCCGCCAGATCGGCGCGAAAGTGGGTTTAAGGACCGCCGTGCTCATCGGCGGCGCCTCAATACGGCCGCAGATCCAGGCATTGAAAAGGAATCCGCATGTCATCATCGCGACCCCCGGCCGCCTCAATGATCACTTGCAGCAAAAAACGGTTCGTTTGGACAATGTGCAGGTAGTCGTGCTCGACGAAGCGGACAGGATGCTCGACATGGGATTTGCCCCTCAAATCCAAAAGATTTTCCGCACCATTCCGCGCAAACGGCAGACCATGCTTTTTTCCGCGACCATGCCTCCTGAAATCATGAAAATGGCCACTTCATACATGCAGCTGCCAATCAGGATTGAGGTGGCGCCGTCAGGCTCTATCGTCGAGCGCGTCACGCAAGAGCTGTTCGTCATTCCGAGGGATGAGAAGATACGCCTGACGGAAAAATTGCTGCAGCAATACCTTGGCGCCACGCTTATTTTCACCCGCACCAAGCACGGCGCAAAAAAATTGACGCAAGAGATACGCAGTATGGGGCATGCGGCGGCAGAGCTTCACGCGGACCGCTCCCTCCACCAGCGCCGCGAAGCGCTCGACGGGTTCAAGGCGGGAAAGTACCGGGTGCTCGTGGCGACCGACATTGCGTCGCGCGGAATTGACGTGGTCGGCATCGAATTGGTGCTGAATTTCGATTTGCCGGAAAATGCGGAGGATTACGTGCATCGCATCGGGCGCACCGCCCGCGCGGGCGCGGGCGGGCACGCCATCTCATTGCTTACCTCGGATCAAGGGAAAGAGCTTCGCGAGATTGAGCGCCTGATCAAACAGCGCCTGCAGATTTCCAAGCTCCCAGAGCTTCCGCCGGCGCGCGCCCCGAGATTTACGCCAAGAGTTCATATTTCACTCTCACGGTTCCCTGCGCGACCGTCCAGCGGAGGCGCACGCCCGCGCCGCCCGTATCATACGCGCCCGGGATCATCCGGCAGCTTTTCCCGTTATCGTACGAGAAGAAGGTAAAAACAGGCATTGTACAGAAAAGATTAATCATTAAGCCTATGGACGATCTTACCTTGCGACAGGCTCAACAAAGAGTAGACCATTGGATAAAAACGGTAGGTGTGAGGTACTTTTCCGAACTCACGCAGTTCGCCCAGTTGGCGGAAGAGGTCGGGGAATTAGCGCGTTTGATGTCCCGCACCTACGGCGACCAGAGTTTTAAAAAGTCCGACAAAAAAGAGCCTCTTGCGGATGAGCTCGCGGACGTGCTCTTTGTCCTGGTGTGCCTCGCCAACCAGACCGGCGTGGATTTAACCAAAGCGTTTGAAGAAAACTTGAGCAAGAAGACGAAGCGCGACCGGAAAAGGCATGCACGGAATAAGAAATTAAATGCTAAAAGATAACGCGGAAATTTTATGGACAAATTTCTCCTCCATGCGTGTTGTGCGCCATGCGGCGCATATGTGATTGAAGAACTCAAAAAACGCGGGTTTGACGTGACCGTGTATTACTACAATCCTAACGTGTATCCGCTGGATGAATACCTGCGGCGCAGGGACGAATCAGTGCGGTATTGCAAGGAAATCAGTGTTGCGTTGAAAGAGGGCATTTATGACCACGAGGAATGGCAGAGAATCGTGAAGGGATTGGAACAGGAGCCGGAAGGCGGTCTGCGGTGCGCGGTATGCTATCGCGCGCGGCTGGCGCAAACCGCCGCTATGGCGAAGGAAGGCGGGTATCAGTGGTTTGGAACCACGCTTCCCATTTCTCCCCACAAGAAATCAGAGGTTATCAATAAGATTGGCGCAGAGGTAGGGGATGAGGTCGGAGCGCGATTTTTGGCGGAAGATTGGAAATTGCATGACGGATTTAAGAAATCATGCGCGCTTTCCCGCGCGCACCAGTTCTACCGCCAGACGTACTGCGGATGCGAATTCAGTATACGCAAGTGACATGAATATAGTAATAAAAGGTAAATCATTACTGCCAGCCTTGAAGGCATTTTTAGTTTTTTTCGCAGCGTTGGCAGTGAGCGGGGTATGGGCTGCGCATTTCATTCCCTCATTTATTTATTTAACGGAGCAGAATCTTGGCCGCAGCCTACCCTATGAAATGCATATGCGGTTTTATATGGGAGGGATGGTGCTGGCGCTTTTGGCAGGGTATTTATTTTTTATTTTAGTCAAAAAGATGCATGCGCGTCGTTTCATTTTCATTTTCCTCTGCGCCGCGTTCCTGCCATTGTTGGCAGTTTTATTTTTTGATGCAAGACATTCTCTCATTGAGGAAATGTCGTGGATACGTTACCCTTCAGCGCTGTTCCTCCTCCTTGCGGGCGGTGCATTGTTTTTTATTTCCAGACGTTACAATAAAGGTGAAACATGGCCGCAGAGGAATGAATTGGTGTATCTGCTTTTGAGCGCGGCATTCGTGTTTGCAGGATTTGATGAAATCGGTGAATTCCACGAAAAGATTGGTTATGTGCTGGAAAAGCTTTTTTCGCTGGCTCACCTTACCACCGATCTTATCACCGTGGGGTACTTTGCGGGAGGGGTGGTGGCGCTGGTATGGATGACCCCCGTATTTTTAGGAGAAATGAGCGATGAGAAGAAAAGTTTTATGCAGATTTGTTTTTTCGGGCTGCTGCTATTCGGGCTCGCCACTCTATTTGATACGTTGGACACGGTGGTGCTGGATGGTTTGAGAAAGGCTGCGGCCTCTTTGGCAAGCCGTGGATATTCTTTTTCAGATGCGTGGTATATCATCTATGAGCCAAAACGATTTTTAAACGGCCTGGAAGAAATTGGCGAGTATTACGCCGCGGTGTTATTTGCGGGCGCAGGATGTTGGAGACTATTAGTTATCAATCACACTGAGCCCTCACACCTGCCAAACGCTTCGGAAACTGACAATTTTTTCGGCGTCGCGATCAAGCAGCTTGATGCGCCTTTCCGCCTCAAAAATTGCAGTTCCCTCGCTTGTAGAGCAGTTATTCCGGTTGGTATTTTTATAGGTGCTCTTCTTCTGTCTCCTTTTTTCTTACCCAGAAAGGACCGTTTTTCTCCTCTGGAGGGCGGCACTAAAGCTATCGCGGTCGCCTCTATCCAGGATGGCTTGTTCCATAGTGATGATCTCGCCTACGCGCCGGAATGGGGTATTGTGCTCGCGAATGAATCAGAGCCGAAACGGCGAGGTGTATCTACAGGGCCTGGGGTATTTGTGTATAATGACGACGTCCTTGCCAGATTGCCGGATGTGCGCCGGCAGCTGCGTGATGTTGACAGCGTTGCTATTTGCTTTCCGGGCATATGCGCGAGTGATGCCACGGACGGTAAAATATTTTATTATGACGCTGAACAGGATTTAGGACTGCTCGCGGACAGAACGCAGGGATTATCAAACCCGGAAGGATTAGCATGGCACGAGGGAGTGCTCGCAATCCTCGACGAAGGCAAGAAAACTATCAGCCGTTTTGATGTGCCGATGAGGCAATTGACAGAATTTCGTCCCCTCCACCGCCTGTGGCAGGCGCCCGAGGGTATTGCGTATCATCCGCAGTTGAAAGCATGGCTGATCAGCGATGATGTCACAGGCGCCATCTTTACCTATCGCTGGGGGGAATCTGTTGAAATCTGGCAAAACGCGATGCCGTTAAAGGCGCCAGAAGACATTTATGTGAGCGCCGAGGGCGAGGTGTATGTGACAGACAACGGGCGGGGCGAATTGGTGATTTTTAATGCAGAAGGCACTGCGCAGCGCACGCTGCGTTTTCGGCCGCTCTTTAGGGATGTGCAGGGGGTCGCGGTAGATGCAGAGGGAGACGTCTTTGTGGTGAGCGCTGACAGCTACGGGAGCGCGAGTTTCATGCCAAGCTACTTGTGGAAAATTTCTTTAAACGCTGACTAATTTTGAAAGTATCCACAAGGTGTGATATATGTTAAAGATTATAAAGAACAATTGGTTATTATTTCTCCTGCTGTCTTTGGATGCTGCGGTCGTGTGTGCGCATTTTTTCCTCAAGAACACGTACGGATTTTTCAACCTCGACGGCGAGCAAAATTTGAACTCTACCTATTCTGGTTTGAAATTGCTTGGCATTGCAGCGTTGGCGATTGTGCAGTTTCTGATTGTGCACCGGAGGGGGGAGAGGTTTTCCAAAAAAGCGCTATGGCTGCTGGTTGCCGCCTCCTTTCTGTATTTGGGAACCGATGAAATGGTTGCGCTGCATGAGCGCGTCGGGTTTGTCGTGAACAACCTTTTGGGGGTAGCCAATGTGCGCGGAGCTTCTTTCCGTTGGATGTTGTATTACGCGCCTTTTATCCTTTTCGCCGTAGCGGTGTATGTGCGGTTTATATTCCTGCTCTGGCGGGAGGACCGATCTGCCGCGCGCTTGGTATTGTGCGGTGCGGTGCTTTTTGTTTTAGGATTGGGCGTGGAGGTGGTGAGCGGCAAAATCATTTATCCTCTCGGAGTGCGGAGCGGTGATTTTTCCCTCTATTTTATCAGTATCATTGGAGAAGAAATTATTGAGCTTGCAGGAGCCACGTTATTTCTTACCGGGGTGGAGCGCAGTGTGCGCACTACATTTCATCAGAGTTTTTTGTATGAATGCACTACACATTTTGAAGAAACTTAAATCCTATGCGAACCCGGAGAATGTCGCCGGCATGGCGCGTTTCGGGATAAGCACGAAAAATACCCTAGGCATATCCATACCCATCCTACGCCGCATGGGGAAAGAGATAGGAAAAAACCATACGTTGGCACTTGAGCTATGGCGATCAGGCGTCCACGAAGCAAGGAT
Organism: Patescibacteria group bacterium; assembly: GCA_041645165.1. NCBI lineage: Bacteria > Patescibacteria group bacterium. Next base: position 16,637 of record JBAZQN010000020.1, read on the forward strand.
TCTCGCAGGACTTATTGCGGAGCCGCGGAAGATGACGCCGCGGCAGATGGACGCGTGGGCGGTTGATTTTGACTCTTGGGACGTGTGCGACCAGGTGTGTATGAACCTTTTCGATAAAACGGAGTTTGCATGGCAGAAGGCAAAGATATGGACCAGCCGCAAGGAGGAGTTTATCAGGCGCGCAGGGTTTGCGCTCATGGCTAGCCTTGCGTGGCACGATAAGGGCGCAGAGGATAATAAATTCATTTCGTTTTTCCCCTTGATAAAAAAAGCCGCTTTTGATGAGCGCAATTACGTCAAAAAAGCGGTCAACTGGGCACTGCGCCAGATCGGAAAGCGCAATCCTGCATTGAGGAAGGAAGCCATTAAGGCGGCAAGGGAAATTCAAAAGTTAGATTCGCGTGCCGCCCGCTGGATTGCTGCGGACGCGATAAGGGAACTAAAAGGTAAAAACTATTAATTGATTAGCTATGTTGAAAGAGGGATTAAGCCAGTCAGAAATGGATTCATACGAAGAGGAGAAAGGATTTGATTATTTTGATCAGGATATAAAAGAGTTGTTTAAGCCTCTTCAAAAAATGATTTTGCAAATGAAAGATAAAATAGAGGAGGGCGAATACACCCTGCTTATTGGCAGTGACATGAGTGGACGTATACCCACGCTCATCTTTCATCGCTTTCTTTCCGAGATTTATCGAACCAAGGGGTTAGAAGAGAGATTAATCACTTTATGTTTTTCTCGTTGTTATTCTCACAATCCAGAGATTTATCAACAATATTTGGAAAACGTTAAGGGAGAAATTGAGAGGAAAATAAAAGACCAACAATGGAATAAAAACAAATCCGCTCTTGTTATTACAGAGGTGATTTCACGGGGAGTCAGCTAGCAGCCCTGGGCTGTTATTTTGAATGATTTAAAAATCAAGTATGATTTTGCCGCAGTCGGAGTTACAAGCGCGAATAGAAGTAAGATGGAGGATCTTGAGCGGGGTCTTGGTGGAAAAATTTTTTATGGAATGTCAAAGACCCCGGAGATTTATTTTAAATCTAGCCTACCATATGGCATGAAACATAGTGATGATTCGAATAGTACCCATTTAGAAAAAGACTCGATCTGGTTACAGGAAGAAGTAGGGCAATTGCGTCAGGAAATAAATATTGTCGCTCAAAAATTAATTGATTGGTATCAACAGTCAACTGTCTAGACAAAACAAACACTTTTATCGCAAATGCGTGGTTTGAATATCTTCGCAACTACCTTGTGACACTAAAGTGGGTATGTCCCCCTATGCCTTAGTGAGGTGGGATGAATTTATAGCAAAGCGAGCTTGGAAGAAGCGCAGGGTGTCAGGTTCGTAGACGAATGTGAGGCCGTATTTAAGGAGCGGCTGTTTTTTATGATTTTTTATGAGGTCAATCACCGCTTCTGCCGCGTACGCGAGGTGGCTGTCCGTGTAGACGCGGCGGGGGATGGTAAGGCGCACGGTTTCCAGATGCGGATGGCGGTTTTTGCCGGTTTTAGGATTGCGTCCTGCGGATACGATGCCGCGCTCCATGACCCTCACGCCGGAATGGGCGTAAATTGCGGCTGAGAGCGCCTGCGCCGGGAACCGTTCCTGGTCAAGGTGAGGGAGAATGCCGCGCGCATCGAGCACCACCGCGTGGCCGCCTATGGGGCGCACGATCGGGATGTGGGCTTTCAAAAACAAATTACCGAAGCGTTGGACCTGCTCTACCCGGAATGCGATATGCGCGTCATCCACCATCTCCCGCATGCCCTGCGCCACCGCTTCCATATCGCGCCCTGACATGCCGCCATAGGTATGCAGACCTTCGTATACCACTACCAGTTCTTTAAGTTTCCGGAATACCGTGGGGTTATTGGTTGCGACAAAGCCGCCGATATTCACCAGATTGTCTTTTTTGGAGCTCATGGTGCAGCCGTCGGCATAGGACATCATTTCTTTGAAGATGTCTTTGATGCGTTTCTTTTGATACCCGGGTTCGCGCGTTTTGATGAAATAGGCATTTTCCGTGGCGCGGGTGGCGTCAAAGTAGAGCGGGATATGATATTTGTCGGCCAGTTTGCGCAGTGCTTTGAGATTCGCCATGGAAACAGGCTGGCCCCCTGCCATATTGACGCAGGTTTCAATCCAGAAATAGGCAATATTTTTTACTCCCTTTTCTTTAATGACCTGTTCGACTTTTTCTAGGTCTACGTTGCCTTTGAACGGAAAGTTGGTCTGCGCGTCATGCGCTTCGGGCGTGATGACATCGATGAATATGCCGCCCGCAAGCTCGATATGCTGGCGCGTCGTGGTAAAGTACATGTTTTTGAGCACATACTGTCCGGGCGTGATGAGCGTGCGCGAGAGCAGGTGCTCGCCGCCCCTGCCTTGGTGGACAGGCACCAGATATCGAAATCCGTATACCTCGCGCATCGCCGCCTCCAGTTCATAAAAGCTGTCCGCGCCCGCATACGCCTCATCGCCGAGCATCAGGCGGCTCCATTGCTGTTCGCTCATGGCATTCGTGCCGCTATCAGTGAGGAGGTCAATAAACACGTCGCGGGAGCGCAGAAGAAAGGTGTTGTACCCTGCCGCTTGTATGGCTTTATCCCGCTCGCGCGGGGAGATGAGCCTGATAGGCTCGACCATCTTGATTTTATAAGGTTCAGGCAGCGGAGATTTTTGTGGGGGAGGCATAGAGAAAGCCAAAAATAAATTAAATAAAAAATAGTTCACAGGAACTATATATAGTCTAGCACAAGGTAAAATATATTCAATAAAGCAGGGGAAACGCATTTATGGTATACTGAAATATATTATTATATACATAAGTATGTCTTATAAAATTCCTCTCTCCATTATCGCATCCTTTGGATTGCTTGTGGCAGTCTCTGGCTGCTCACTCGTAAAAAAGAATGAAACCGTTCCTCCGTTGCCTGCTCCTTTCAATGAAGAACAGCAGGTTCCTATGGCGCCGCAAGAGAACACTCAGGCGTCTTCTACGGAGACAGAGAAAGGCCTGCCTGCCAGCGCAGGTGAGCCAGCGCAGGCGGGTCTACCTGCGCAGACAGGCATGGCAAACCCTGCGTCATTGTATTGCCTCGAGCATGGCGGGACGCTTGAGATTACGAAAGATGCAGAAGGCGGTGAACAGGGAATATGCAAGTTTTCCGACGGCACGGAGTGCGATGAATGGCAATTTTTCAGGGGCGAATGCAAGCCGGTGGAACTTGAATAATATGGCTACATGGTTACATTGTTATACTCGATTGCTGTTCAAATTCCGATTCCACCGTCATTCCCGCCCCGTATCACGGTACGGGGCAGGCTCCAGCGGGAATCCAGACGCCGTCCTCGACCGAGATCGGGGAACACCAAAAGAAAATCGATTTTTTGTCTGTTTTTTATGTCTGGATTCCAGATCTCGGTCTGGAATGACAATCGGAATTGGGTTGGCAATGTAGTATAAATGGCTAAATTGTTAACCTGATACATTGATATATTGCTAAATTGTTATCGTGATATTATGTCCATCGTTGCCAGATTCCTTTCTCTGCGGCCACGATTAAACAGAAATGTTATCTTGGTGGGATGTGCCGTGCTCGTGCTCGCGGGCGCGGCAGGATTTGAATATTATAGAAGCCATCAGAATCGCCCTGCCGTGCTTTCCGCACAGACTGCGCAGACCGCGCAGACAGTGCTGGCAGAGGCGAATGCGCCCATTGCGGAAGAAAGGCAAAACACCATTTACACAGAATTCCTTTTGGAAATTTTTGATAAGGTCAAAGAGAATTATTGGAAAAAAGTGACTGATGAGGAGCTTATTACGCTTTTTCGCTTGTCCGCAGAAAAAGTAACGGGAAAAACATTGGCGCTTCCCTCGGTGGATAAGAGCGGTTTGGCGCAAATGTTTGAAGAAGCGGTGGCACGCGAGGCGGAAGAAAAGAAGAAAGACACGACATCGCAGATCGCGACGGTGGCGCTCGCGAATCTCGAGCCGTTTGGCAGGAGCGGCCTCTATACGCAAAAAGATGAAACGAACTTGAAGAACATGGTGCAGAATATTGATACCTCTACAGATTTGTACCAAACGTTGGGAGTTGATAAGAGCGCTACCCAGGAGGACATAGAGCAGCAATACGCGAGCAAGTCCCAGGATTTGACTGCCACGGTGAATGACAAGACAAAAACAGAAGAAGAGCGGAAAGTGGCAGAGGAAAAACTCGCTCTCATTACGCGCGCGCATGATACCCTGCAAAAAGAAGAAACACGAGAGACTTACAACCAGTCGGGTGCCGAGGCAACCGTGGTGGGAGCACTCGTGCGGCCGGAGGTGCTGCATTTGAAGATTAAGCGTTTTTCTCCGGTCACCGTGGATGAATTTGTGAAGGTGGCAAACGCGTTTGATACGGGCGATGCGCTGCATTCGCTCATTCTGGATTTGCGCGGCAATATAGGCGGCGCGATAGACTTGCTGCAATACCTCCTGGGCCCTTTCTTGGGGCAGAACCAATATGCGTTTGAATTTTTCCATCAGGACGAGTATACGCCTTATAAGACCGTCGCGGGGTGGCTCCCAAGCCTCGTGCGCTATAAAAAAGTGGTGGTGCTCATAGATGGGAATGCGCAGTCTTCCACGGAAATGATGGCGGCAGCTTTAAAAAAATATAATGTGGGGGTCTTGGTCGGCACGAAGACGAAAGGGTGGGGCACGGTGGAGAAAGTATTTGCCCTTGACCATCAGATTGACCCGACCCAGAAATATTCCATGTTCCTCGTGCACAGCCTGACTCTCCGGGACGACAACCTGCCGATCGAGGGGAGAGGTGTGGATCCGGCGGTCAATATCAATGACAAGGATTGGGAAACACAGCTTAATGAATACTTTAGCTACCCGCCGCTTATTGATGCGGTGAAGAAGGTGCTCAAACAGCCATTATAAAATGATTGAGAGGGATTCTATGAAAAAGAAGAAATTTGCGGTGTTTGACATTGACGGCACGATTTTCCGCTCAAGCCTTACCGTGGAACTTATGGACGCGCTTATACAGGAGGGCGTGTTTCCCGCGCGGGTGCGGGAGGTCTACGCGCGCGCATACCAGCAGTGGCTTGACCGGAAGGATTCATATGATACGTACATGTGGGCGGTGGTGAAAGCCTACAATGACAATCTCAAAGGCGTGGCGCACCGCGATATTGTTCGGGTGGCGCGCAAGGTGGCCGCGTTCCATAAAAACCGCGTCTACCGCTTCACGCGCGACCTCCTTCACAAGCTGCGCCAGCAGGACTATTATCTTGTGGCGGTATCGCATTCTTCCGCCATTATTGTCCATGAGTTCTGCAAGCGACTCGGATTTCATAAATTTTACGGCCGGCTCCATGAGGTGGACGAGGCGGGGATGCTCACCGGGAAGCATTTAGCGGAAGAATTGATTGGCAGTAAATCAAAACTTGTGGAGCATTTAATCGAGAAAAAAGGCCTCTCGAGAAGAGGCTCTGTAGGCGTGGGCGACACGGAGTTTGACATACCTATCTTTGAGATGGTGGAACAGCCGATCTGTTTCAATCCGAACATGAAACTCTATCACTATGCCAAGCAGAAGGGATGGACCATCATCGTGGAGCGGAAGGACGTGATTTATAATCTCAATAAGCGCCATAGGCATAAGGTGGCTTAGTATAATATCTATAGAGGATATGGGTAACAGCATTCTAAAAATTATCATTATTGCTGCTCTTGTCATCGCAGGTGCGGTGTTCGCGGTGCGGGTGATCACGAATGGAGACGGAGTGGGCCTTGTCCCCGCGCCGCAGCCTAACCAAGAGCCGCCATTTGAAGACGCGAAGGTAAGAGTCGCCAAGCCACACCTTGAGGAACTGGTCGGCAGTCCTTTGGAAATCACCGGGGAAGCGCGGGGATATTGGTTTTTTGAAGCGTCTTTTCCCGTGAGGCTACTGGATCAGAATAATCAGATTGTCGCTTCTGGCATTGCGCAGGCGCAGGAAGAGTGGATGACCGAAGCGTTTGTGCCATTCCGCGCGGAGCTCGCCTATACTTTGCCTGCGGCCTCGGAACCCGTGCCAGGAATTTTAGTGTTCGTAAAAGATAATCCTTCAGGTCTTCCAGAACACGATGACGAATTTCGCATGCCGGTGCGCATTGACGTGAATCGAGACACCACGACTGTGCGGGCGTATTTTGGCAATGACAAAATGAACCCGGGAGCGTTCGATTGCGCACTGGTGTTTGGGGTTGAGCGGGAGGCGCCAAAGGCTCCGCAGATAGCGCGAGAAGCATTGGATGAATTATTGAAGGGGCCCACGGATACCGAAAAGGGGGAAGGGTATTTCACGAGCATCAATGACAGTGTTGAGGTTGAAAAATTGACCATTGATGCGCAAGGCACGGCGCGGGTTGAATTTTCTCCGCGCCTTGAGGAGGCGGTCGGCGGCTCCTGCCGCGTAACGGCAATCCGCGCACAGATTATACAGACGTTAAAGCAGTTTCCCACGGTAAAGGAAGTGGTCATCTCCATCAACGGCAGGACAGAGGATATTTTGCAGCCATAAACATTTTGTATGCTTTCGATTGTGGCAGTGGTTATTAATAATGAAGAAGTCACGCGGCGTTTTGTCTCAAGCATACGTCAATACACCATGGGGAAGTATGAGCTGATTTTGGTAGACAATGCTTCGCATGACAAGAGCGCTGTGCGTTTCTTCAAAGCTTCTGCCGATCAGTATGTGCGTTTTCCGCGGCGCGTAAGCCTCGCCGCCGCATGGAATAAAGGGATCGCTCTGGCGCAGGGAACCTATATTGCCGTAATGAATAATGATGTCGTCGTGCCGCCTCATTGGTCACGGCCGCTCATTGGGACGCTGCAAAATCATCCGCGCGCAGGCATGGTGACGCCTCTCACCTTTTGGTTGCTCAAAGGGTACTTTCAGTACGACATGCTGAAGAATTGGAATAAAAAATTCGTACAGCCCTTTAAGCTCGAAAAATTCAAAGAAGTGATATGGGGAGAATGCTGTGTGTTGAGAAAGAGCGCATGGCGCGAGACAGAAGGGTATTGTGAACTCTATAAAGGATTGGGGAGCGAAGATCTTGAAATGGTGTTTCAGCTCTTCGCGCATGGGTACGAGGTGTATGTGGATCCGCGGGTGTTTGTCTATCATCAAGGATACGGTTCACAAGTGCCAGATATTATTTCATTGCGACTTATAAGCCGATATCAAAAGGATAATTGGAAATTATTTAAATCGCGTTGGCCCCAGTACACGCAAGGCTGGCGATAAGCTAAAGGAATATATGAAAATACGCAAAAACGAACTAATGGTATTAGGTATTGTAGTGGTATCGTTTTGCATTGGACTCTACCTCTATCCCCAGCTTCCTGCGCGGATGGCATCGCACTGGAATGCGCAAGGAGAAGTAGACGGCTACATGCCGAAATTTTGGGGGACATTCCTCATGCCCATCATCGCGCTCGTGCTCTGGATTGTATTTCTTGTGATTCCCCGCATCGATCCCAAAAGAGAAAATATCGAGAAATTCAGGAAATATTTTGATGGGTTTATCGCGGCGCTGTTTATGTTCCTGCTGTATTTGTATGTGCTGACGCTGTATTGGAACACAGGCTACCGTTTCAATATGGTTATTTTTCTTATGCCTGCATTTGCTGTATTGTTTTACATGGTAGGCATCCTGGTATCCCACGCGGAAATGAATTGGACCATCGGCATCAGGACCCCCTGGACTTTGAGCAGCGAGACCGTATGGAAGAAAACGCATGTACTCACCGGCAAGCTTTTCCGCGCAAGCGGCATCATTACGCTCACAGGTGTGCTCTTTCCGGATTTCGCCATCTGGTTTCTGCTTATCTCAGTGCTCGCGAGCGCGGTGGTAAGCGCGGTCTATTCATATCTTGCCTACCGGAAAGAACATCAGGTTGTATGAGATTCGTGTATATAAAAAAGAGCCTGTTTATAGGCATAATTCATCTTTATTATCAGAGGTTGAAAAAAATGGGATAATGGTAAATTCGTAAGGCTGAAAAGTGCATTCTGTGCAATACTGTAGCCATAATTCCTTAATAAGTTACAGTATGGCTACAAAAAAACCATAGAATTTGTCCACAATGCAGTTCTCAAGCTACGAAGAAGAATGGTCGGTTTAGGGGCAGACAAGGCTATCGGTGCAATGCGTGCGGCACGCAGTTCGTTGCCAAATCAAGGAGCATTCCCCTTCAGA
>JBAZQN010000021.1 GCA_041645165.1 Patescibacteria group bacterium
GTCGGGATGAACGCCGCGCTTCCGCCAACGCCGTTTTAACGCCGTTATTTATTATTCTGTCATTGCGGGTAGCTCAGGTCTTTAGACCTGAAAAACATCAAACCTAAAGGTTTGAGTTACACTATGCCGGTTAATAAAAATGCCGAGTTGCTTTACGAAGCAGAAACAAAATTAATCCGCGACGCTTGTTACGAAGTTTGGAATCAATTCGGAGGGGCTTTTAAAGAAAAAATTATTGATTGCTCCTTGAACATCGCTTTAGAAAACAGGGGTCTTAAGGTTGACAGTCAAAAAAGAATTGATATCTATTTTCAAAGCCAAAAAGTGGGAACTTATGTTCCCGACAAAATCATTGACGATAAAATTTTAATAGAATTAAAATGCAAGCCGTATTTAACCAAAGAAGACGAAAGACAATTTTGGTTATATCTTAAAAGGGTCTGATTACAAAGTCGGCCTTTTGATTAATTTCGGCTCTGAGAAGTTAGAAATCCAACGTCGTGTCTACGACAAAGCGCGCGAGAAACAAGAAACTCGGCGTCATTCGGCGTAGTTGTCCCCGCCAAAGGGGGGGGACAAGCGGCGTGGTTCGGCTTCTATTTACATGTTATGGCCAAGAAAGTAAAAACATATATAAAATTGCAGATTCCGGCAGGCAAAGCTAACCCGGCGCCTCCCGTTGGTCCGGCGTTGGGCCAGCACGGCCTTAATATCGCCGAATTTTGCAGCCGTTTTAACGAAAAAACAAAAAGTATGGCTGGCGACCTTACGCCGGTTGTCATCACTGTTTATGAAGACAGAACTTACTCATTTGTTTTAAAAACCCCGCCGGCAGCCGAGCTCTTAAAAAAAGCGGCCGGCATAGAAAAGGGCTCGGGCAAGCCTTTGCGGGAAAAAGTCGGCAAGGTCAGCCGGAAGGCGATTCGGGAAATTGCCGAAAGAAAAATGCCCGACCTTAACGCCGACAATGTTGAATCGGCGATGAAAATGATAGAAGGAACTGCCAAACAGATGGGGTTGGAGATAGTTGATTAATTTCCTATTTCCCATTTTCTATTTCCTAATTATTTTTTTATTTCCTATCCCTAGGCCTTTCAGGCCGGGATCCCGGTCGCAAGGCGACTTAGGGATTTAAATATTTATAACCACTATGACCACCGAGGGCGACTTTCAAAAAACAAAAGCTAGCGATTTAGAAGAAAGATTGGAACAATATGGAGAAAAAATAATTGATTTAGCCAAGAAGACGCCCAAAAATGTGGTGACAATTCCAATTTTAAGCCAACTCATAAGGTCGGGAACATCAATGGGCGCAAATTATACCTGCCCCGTTAGATAATATGATGTACTATGTGTATGTTTTACAAAGTTTGAAAGATAAATTTTTCTATGTCGGCTCTACACCAGATTTGAAGGTCAGAGTCGAAAAACATAACAAAGGTTTGGTTCCTTCAACCCAAAAAAGAAGACCCTTGAAATTAGTTTACTACGAAGCTTGTTTGAATAAAAATGATGCAATAAAGAGAGAAAGGTACCTTAAATCATCTTGGGGCAAACGTTACATTAAGAACCGTTTGAGGAACTACTTGCCCCGTGAGATAGTAAATATCTAACGGGGTAAAAGGCAAATGGCGCTTCTTCCAAAAAAGATTTTCAAAACAAAATTTTTATTTGTAAGAAAGAGACGATGGAAACTAAACACTGGCTTAGAATGCTTGCCAGAGCAGACGAATCGGTAAAAGATGAATGCCGCAAATTGTGGGAAGAGACGCACGGATACGCAAAATTGTTTTCAAAGATTATAGGCAGTTTAAAAAATAAGAAATAGAAAATAAGAAATAAATAGGAAATAAGAAATAGAAAATAAGAAATAAACTATTATGCATGGTAAAAAGTATCTCAAATCTCTATCATTAATTGATAAGAATAAAATCTATGCTCCCGAAGAGGCAATTGCTCTTGCGAAGCAGACCTCGAATGTAAGGTTCGATGCGACCTTGGAGCTGCATTTCCGTTTAGGCATAGACCCGACAAAAGGCGAACAGCTTGTGCGCGGCAGCGCGGTATTGCCGCACAGTTTCGGCAAAAGTAAAAAAGTTGTTGCTTTTGTCCCCGCCGACAAAGAAAAAGAGGCCAAAGAAGCCGGCGCCGACATTGTTGGAGGCGAGGAATTGATAAAGGAGATTGCTGAATCAAAAAAATGCGATTTTGACGTGGCCATTGCCACTCCGGATATGATGCCCAAGCTTGCCAAGGTGGCAAAAATTCTCGGTCCCAGAGGTTTGATGCCGAATCCAAAAACCGACACCGTTGGCCCAAACATCAAAAAAATGATTACAGAGCAAAAGGCCGGGAAAATTGATTTTAAAAATGACGACAAGGGCAATGTTCATTTGATGTTCGGCAAAGTTTCCATGGACAAGGACAAGCTTTTGGAAAATCTTAAAATTCTCGCAGTGGCGGTTAAAAAAGCAAAACCCGCGACTTCAAAAGGCAATTACATTAGAAACGCGGTTTTGGTGGCAACGATGGGACCTTCAATAAAAATTACCATATAAGATTGCGCAGATGGCTATGCCCGCAGATTGCGCAGATAAAAATTTCCCTTTAAAAGAGTTGACCTACAAAATCAGGGGCATACTTTTTCAAGTTCAAAATGATTTAGGAACAAAATTCCAGGAAAAACATTATTGCAGAGGCGTTGCGTCATTGTTTAAACAGAATGGAATTCCTTTTAAAGAACAAGTGCCCGTTAAAGTGTTTTACAAAGGAGAATTTTTGGGCGCCTTTAAGCTCGATTTTTTAATTGCGGACTTAATAGTATTAGAAGCAAAAACAACAGATTGGCTTACTTCAGAACACACGCAACAAATGATTCGTTATTTAGAAGCCACCGGAAAACCTGTAGGATTTTTAGTCAATTTTCGCAAACGACCGTTGGAAATTAAACGCGTCGTTTTAACTAATCTGCGCAATCAGCGGCGCGACAGCGCATCTGCGTAATCAATTTCTATATGAAAGTAAATATTCATCTCGTCGATCCAACACTGCCCATGCCCGCTTATCAGACGAGTGGCTCCGTCGCTTTTGATTTATACGCGCGCGAAGACGCGATTATCAAATCGCGGGAAATAAAATTAATACCGACAAATATCATCATTGAAGTTCCCGAGGGTTTTATGTTTTTGATTGCTTCGCGTAGCTCGTTGCCGCTTAAAAAAGGTTTGGTTCTGGCGAATAGCGTTGGAATTTTAGACCAAGATTATTGCGGGCCCAAAGACGAGGCAATGCTCCAGCTTTTAAATATTACCGGCCATGATGTTGTGATAAAAAGAGGTGAGCGTTTGGCGCAAGGGATTTTGGTCAAAATAGAAAAAGCGGAATTATTAGAATCAGTGTCATCAGTGTCAGAAAAATCAGCGGGCAATTCCCGCGGCGGATTCGGGTCAACAGGCGAATTTTAAGAGTTAAACGTTTATCGTCTGTCGCCGCCCGTTTCGTAAATCGTCTGCCGTTTGTCGTCAGTTTTTTACGAAAGACGATAGACCATAAACGAAACGGGCTGCGGGCTTCGATAAACGAAAGACGACGATTCCGTGTGGTTCAGTGCTTGCCCCGTTAGATAAGACTCCCCGGAGTCCCGCCTTTAGGCGGGCGTGGCCACACCTTTCGATAAGCGATTTCCATCTAACGGGGTAAATTAAGTGGGTTCGGTGTTAAAAAGGTACTCAAAGAGAGGCACCTTTTTTATTTTGTTCATTGTGTTATAATGAATTTATATTTAAACATATGCCAAAAAACAGAAACAAGTACAATGGAATGTTTATAATGCTCGACGGTCTTGACGGCTCGGGCAAAAGCACCATCGTTGGCGGCATCGCCGACTATTTTAAAAAAAATAATTTAAAAATTTTTGATTTAAAAAAATATTGGAAAAAACACAAAACTTATCCCGAACTTCACGAAGTATTGGAAGCCGATGTTATTCTTTCGGCGGAACCGTCTTCGGTCTGGGCCGGCGAGGCGATTAGGCGGGAATTAATCCACGACCATTCGGCGGAAAAATATTCCGCGCGTCTTACCGCCCAGGCGTTTTCAATTGATCGCGCCATTTTGTATCGCCGCGTCATTATCCCGGCGCTAAAAGTCGGGAAAATAGTGGTTCAAGACAGGGGAGTTACCACCTCGCTTATTTACCAGCCGGTTCAAAACGGAAAAATGCCGCTGGGCGAACTTTTGCGTCTTGAAGGCAATTCGCTCGCCCTTCATTGGGCGCCTGACATTCTTCTTGTCGCCGACATAACGCCCCAGCGCGCCATGGAACGCCTGGCTTTGCGCGCTGAAAAAAAAGACCAGGCCATCTTTGAACGCCTCTCTTTTCAGAAAAAAATTTATAAACGATTCAAATCAGGCTGGTTTAAGAGTTTAATGTCGCGATACGGAAGCAAGGTTCTTTATTTGGATGCCTCATTGCCCCCGCAACAAATGATTAAGGGGGCGGTAGAAATTTTAAAACAGTACGTATATAAATAAACTTTTTTGTCACGGAACCCACCGAACATAACACGGAACAACACAGAAACCACTCCCACCTCTCCTCCCCCTCCTCCGAGGAGGGGGAGGGTAGGGAGGGGGAGAAACTTCAGTGTAGTTCAGTGTCCAGTTCCGTGAGTTCAGTGATTAAGTGAAATTTATGTTGTCACTAACCAATCTCATCTCCAACACATGGACATTATATAATAAGAATTTTAAAACTTATTTAAAACTAAGTTTTTTGATTTTTCTTTGCGCGATTCCGGCCATGGCGCTTGAAGTTTTGGGCGGTTTTCTTAGTGTTACGCCATTTGTCGGAAATATCCTCTCGTTTTTTATTAATTTGCTGGTTTTTATTTTAACTATTTTTATCACCATAGTTTTGATTGAAATGGCCGACAAGCAGATTTCCTTATCCCTTCTCCCTTCGGGAGATCTCCCGGAGGGAGACACCCCACCCCTCCCCCAAAAATCCCCCTCTTTCCCCCTTTATCAAAGGGGGATTTCCGCCAGAGGCGGATCCGCCTTGGGCGGAAAGGGGGATTTAAAAACAGCGCTCGGCAAGGCCTGGGGTTTGTGGTTTAACGTGCTTTTAATCGCCTTAGTCGTTGGCCTGATTCAAATCGGCGGATTTATTTTGCTTATCGTGCCGGGTTTAATTTTCAGCATTTGGTTTGCCTTCGCGATTTATTATGTCATCTTGGAAAAAATGGGGATAAAGGAGTCGCTTAAAAAAAGCAAAGAACTGACTAAAGGAAAATTTTGGGGAATTGCGGCGCGGATTATTTTTCCGTCGTTAATATGGTCAATGTTCGGCTGGGCGGTTAATATGATTTTTTTGAATTTAATTGATATTGTGGTAAAATACGCGGGCGGAACTTTTGACAAGTGGGCGGTTTATCTTTTGGAAGGCTTAAAAATTATCGGCGCAAATTACATCGAAGCCGTATTTATTCCGTTTTTGATTATTACAATGGTGATACTTTTCCGAGACTTGCAGACAAGCGCTAAACAACGCTAAACCAAAACGCAAAACAACGCGAAAATTATGCCAGAAATCTTACACAAAGAACTCTCGTATCAAATCCAAGGCGCATTTTACGACGTGTACAAGACCTTTCGAAACGCCCACAAAGAGTCAGTTTGTCACAATGCCTTAATAGAAAATCTTATAAACCGCGGTCTAAAAGTAGATAAAAATAAAAGAATAGACATTTATTATCAGGGTAAAAAAGTCGGCACTTATATTCCGGATGCGACAGTGAACGATTTAATAGTAATAGAAATCAAGTGTAAACCAATACTTTTAAAAAGCGACATTTCTCAATTTTGGCACTATCTGAAAAGTTCCAATTACAAGGTTGGTTATCTGGTTAATTTCGGTAAGCCGGGCGGAGTTGAATTTATCCGTCGTGTTTATGACACCGCTCGAACAAGCGCTAAACAATGCTAAACTAAAACGCAAAACAACGCAAAACCCACCCCTCTCCCTTCGGGAGATCTCCCGCAGGGAGACACCTCTCCTCCCCCTCGTAGAAAGGGATGAGGGTTCCACCCCCACCTCTCCTCCCCCTCGTAGAAAGGGATGAGGGTTCCACCCCCACCTCTCCTCCCCCTCCTCGGAGGAGGGGGAGGTCCCTAGGTCGCCCTGCGACCGGGATCCCGGCGGCGAAGCCGCCTAGGGAGTAGGGAGGGGGTGGAAAACTTTCGCGTAGTTTCGCGTCATGTTTCGCGTGCCCCCACACCAATTCCATCAAAACCTTTTTATTCCCTGAGCGAAGCGTAGCGGAGTCGAAGGGTCTTGGAAAAGCCTTCGACCGGGCTCAGGCAATATATATAATTAGGATAGAATTGGTGTGGGGGCGTGGTTTCGCGATAAAACGACTGTTTTGGCAATTATTTTCATGATAAATTTTATATTTTGTTATGCAGTATGTACCTATTATTGGTTTAGAAATCCACGTTCAATTAAAAACAAAATCAAAAATGTTCTGCGCTTGCGACAACACCGGCGAGGACAAATCTCCCAACACCACAGTCTGTCCCGTCTGTATGGGTCATCCGGGAGTTTTGCCTGTGCCAAATTCGCAGGCGATTGAATACGCCGTTTTAGCGGCGCTATCTTTAAATTGCCAAATTTTGGATTTTTCAAAATTCGACAGGAAAAATTATTTTTATCCGGATTTGCCAAAGGGTTATCAAATATCACAGTTTGATAAACCAATTGGGGTGGAGGGATACCTTGACATAACCCATTTAACGTCAAACGTTTATCGTTTATCGCAACCCGTTTCGGCTAACGGTTGTCGTCATTCGTTAACTTACGACAAACAACAAACGAACAACGAAACGGGCAGCGACAGACGACAAACGACAACCGAAATGATTCTAAAATCTACTCGCATCCGCATTACCCGCGTCCACCTCGAAGAAGATGCTGCTAAACTGATTCATAAACAGGATGACACGAATGGGCCTTGCCCCGCTAATCTCACGAATATGGCTAAGCCGCCGAAGGCGGCCGCCATCCCGGCGCCCGCGGGGCGCCTAGGGATTAGTGTCATTCGTGGGGCGAACGAAGAGAGCCCATTAGTGAAATCCTCGTCATACATTGATTTTAACAGGTCAGGAACTCCGTTGTTGGAGATAGTAACAGAGCCGGAAATAAGGTCCCCTCAAGAAGCAAAAATATTTTTACAAGAACTTCGTCTTATAATGCGATATCTCGGCGTTTCCTCGGCAGATATGGAAAAAGGGCACCTTAGGTGTGATGCCAACATTTCGTTAATAGAAGCCACAGAACGCCATAACAACGCCACGGAACGCCATGGCGTAAATTGGCGTAGTGATGGCGTAGAATGGCGGCTTAATCCAAAGACAGAGATAAAAAATCTCAACTCGTTTAAGTCAGTTGAACGAGCCCTTGAGTATGAGATAGCGCGGCAAACAAAACTTTTTAATGAAGGAAAACCTCCGTCAGCAGAGACTACTCGCGGTTGGAATGACGCGCGAGGAATCACCGAAGAACAGCGGACAAAAGAGGGCTCAAGCGATTACCGATATTTTCCCGAACCGGATATTCCGCCGTTAAATTTAATTGAAATCACCGCGAGGATAAAATCCCCCTCCGCCTCCCCCTTTATCAAAGGGGGATTAAGGGGGATTTCTGGCGTAAAATGGCGTAGTGATGGCGTAAAATTGGCTTCTACAATTCCCGAATTACCCATCGCCAAACGCCAAAGATTCGCTGATGAATACGGTTTCGCCCCCGCCGACGCCAGAATTTTAACCGACGATATTTATCTCGCCGATTATACTGAAAAAGTAATGTCGGAGTTATACGAGTGGCTAAAGTCGCAACCCGACGCCGAGATTCCCATCAGTCTCATCAGTCCCATTAATCCCATTAGTCCCATTAATCCCATTAGTCCTATCGGTCCTACTGGACCTATCGGACTTATTAATCCTATTCAACAAAAAATATCCCGCCTCGTTTCAACATGGCTTATCACCAAACTTTTCGGCTTGATGGAAAAGCATAAAATTAAATCCCCCACTTTCCCCCTTTTAAAAAGGGGGACTAAGGGGGATTTAACCCCCTTTGATAAAGCCACCGCCCCTGGCGGGGTCCCGCCAAAGGCGGTGAGGGGATTAAGCCCCGCCTCTGGCGGGGCAAGGGGGATTTCGCCCGAAAATTTTGCCGAGTTTTTAACTTTAATTTACCAAAATCAACTTTCGTCTTCTTCCGCGCTTGTAGTTTTGGAAGAAATGCTTTTATCCGGCGGCGACCCAAGCCAAATTATGGAAGAAAAACGGCTTGGAAAAATGGACGACGAAGAACGCCTTGTTGAAATAATTCAAAGCGTAATAAAAAATAATCCCAAACAAGTCGCTGATTACAAATCCGGCAAACTTCAACTGCTTCAGTTTTTGATCGGTGTAACTTTAAAAGAAACCGAAGGCCGCGCCGACGCCAAAGTGGTGAGAAAGATTTTAGAAAAATATTTGAAGTAATTTTCAATCACTGAACCACCCCCACCCCATCCCTCCCCCTTCCTAAGGGGGAGGGTAGGCCTGCCCGCAATGCTATGCAAAGCGTTGCAGGCGGGGAGGGGGAGAAACTTTACAACACCGAACCCACCCCCACCCCTCCTCCCCCTTCCTAAGGGGGAGGGTAGGGAGGGGGATGAAATATGCAAACCCACCTTAAAGATTTTCAAAGAGAACTTAGACAAAATATGACGATGCCGGAGAGGGTTCTCTGGCGCGCAATTCGCAACGAGCAACTTGGCGTCAAATTTCGACGCCAATTCGTTATTGAAAATTTTATTTTAGATTTTTACGCTCCAATAACAAAGTTGGGCATTGAAGTAGATGGTGAAAGCCATTTTGAAAATTTAGAAAATCAAAATAAAGATAAATTAAGAGATGAAATTTTGTTTCGTCAAGGAATAAAAGTTTTAAGATTTTTGAATACTGATATAACGAGAAATTTGGAAGGCGTGTTAATGGTGGTTGCGGACGAAATTAAAAAGAAAATAACTTAGTTCCTCCCCTCTCCCTTCGGGAGATCTCCCGCAGGGAGACACCTCACCCTCTCCCTCCCCCTTAAAAAGGGGAGGGAAATCCACCCCCACCTCTCCTCCCCCTCCTCCGAGGAGGGGGAGGGTAGGGAGGGGGAAGGAAAATTTCCGTGTGGTTCGGTGTTATGTTCAGTGAGTTCAGTGTTAAGATATCATCTAATAGAAAGCGTGTCATTTAGGCACGTTCTTTTTTGTTTTTTAAGGAAGCTTTGTCGTGTAAATAGTTATCCACAGTTTGCCCTTGAAAACACTTCCATGGCGCCATATAAAATGTTATAATAATAAAGTAACAATTTGTAATAAATACCTTATTCGTGCTATTAGCGGGGCGCAGCCCATTCGTGAAATCCTCTGCATAAAATGTTATAATAATAAAGTATTATATATCAATAATATATACATTAAAAATTAGTGTCATTCGTGGGGCGTTAGCCCATTCGTGATATCCTCTGCCCGAAATCCTCTGCCCAAAAACAATTAAAATTATTCGAGTTATTAGAGGGGCACCAGCCCATTCGTGATATCCTCTGCCCAAAAACAATTAAAATTATTCGAGTTATTAGAGGGGCACCAGCCCATTCGTGATATCCTCTGCCAAAAAACAATTAAAATTATTCGAGTTATTAGAGGGGCACCAGCCCATTCGTGATATCCTCTACCAAAAAACAATTAAATTTATTCGCGCTATTAGAGGGGCACCAGCCCATTCGTGATATCCTCTACCAAAAAACAATTAAAATTATTCGCGCTATTAGAGGGGCACCAGCCCATTCGTGATATCCTCTGCCCAAAAACAATTAAAATTATTCGAGTTATTAGAGGGGCACCAGCCCATTCGTGATATCCTCTGCCCAAAAAACAATTAAAATTATTCGAGTTATTAGTGGGGCGAGCGGAGTGAGCCCATTCGTGATATCCTCTGCCCGAAATCCTCTGCCCAAAAACAAAAATAAAAATTTCTACGCCACAAGACCAATTTGTCTTAATCTGGGGAGGTTGAACCTCCCGCGGAGGTTCAACCTCCAGACATTAATTTGTGAAAAATAAATCCTTGTCCGCCATAGCCCGGAAGGCGACGGAGGGTGTGGTGAAAAAATTTTTTAATATTCAAACACTAACTAAATTAAGCGCGATAATTTTTGTTGCGTTTATTTTATTTACAGCGTCCCCGACCCAAGGTCGGGACAGCGTAGTCCCGTCGGATGACGGGACAGCGTCGTCTCCCGGCTTGTCCTCCGTAGCTTTAGCGAAGGAGGAGAGACCAGCGTTAGCGTCGGCATATGAAATCAACGAACTCCAAGCAGTCACAATTTCCTCTCCCTCATTTTTAGAACGAACAGCAGACGCGTTAATTATTATAAATAATAATATTAATAACTCCGTAGATAAATTAATCGCAAGCGCGCGCGGCGCGCCACTAAGGATTTGGCAAGCTA
Organism: Patescibacteria group bacterium; assembly: GCA_041645165.1. Taxonomy (NCBI): domain Bacteria; species Patescibacteria group bacterium. Next base: position 10,553 of record JBAZQN010000021.1, read on the forward strand.
GCGCCGATTCTTTCTCAATGCTTGCCCCCCCACCAATTGAAGAAATAAGTGATTCTGTTTCAATGCTTGGACACAGAATCAAAAAAGAAACCATTAAATTGAGTGGCGGTTTTGTTCAATTGGTGGGGGGGCTTGTGGACGGAATCAAAAAAGGAACGGAAAATACCCTCGCTAATATAAGCGAATCCGCAGCTAATATAAACGAATCAATTTCTAATTCGCTCAAATTCGTATTTAGCAAAATAACATCTGCGTCATCTGCGGGCGTTAGCCATCTGCGCAATCTCGCCTCAAAATCAGTGGGCTCGGTTAAATTCGTAACTAACAAAATAGAAAATGCCTTTTCAGATTCGCTTAAATTCGTATCTTCAGTTTCTTTGTCTCCCTCGGTAAATAATGTCATTCCTGCGAAAGCAGGAATCCAGAAATTGGCAATCGTTCCTCCGTCCAACGAGGAACCGGCGTCATCCGGCGTTGTGCCAACAGGCAGCGGCGTCAACACGGCTTCTACTGACAACAAATCATTTTTTCAAAAAACAAAAGAAACCGCTTCGCAAGTTTTTGGAGCAACTAAATTATTTGCGGAAGAATTAAATGGCGCAATTAGCAACGGCGTTCAAAAAACATCTCGCAGCCTAAAGGCTGCGGCTACAACGGTTGGCGAATCAGTTAAAAATGTAGCCGCGACTTTTAAGTCGCGTGTAACGCAGACCTTTAGGTCTGCTAAAGAAAAAGTAAGTACCAAGGTAAGTACCTCTGAAACAACCCCTCTCCCTTCGGGAGATCTCCCGCAGGGAGACACCCCATCCCTCCCCCTCGTAGAAAGGGAGGGAGTCACCCCCACCCCATCCCTCCCCCTTCCTAAGGGGGAGGGTAGGGAGGGGGAAACCGTTCGCGGTACTTCGCGTACAACTTTCGCGGTACTTCGCGACGCGGCGCAACGCATTGAAAATTCAATCCAACGCGCCGAACTCGCCACCGGCAACGCCGTTCTCTTCGTCGGCGGGGGAATGGAGTCCCGCCTTCAGGCGGGAGTTGCCACCCTAAAGGGTGGGCTCCAAAAAATAACATCCGTGTCATCTGCGGGCCTTGGCCATCTGCGTAATCTCTCCTCCGAATTCGCAACTAATATAAACGAATCAATTTCTAATTCGCTCAAATTCGCGAGCAACAAAGTTTCCGATTCGCTTAAATTCGTATCTAGCAAAATAAAATCCGCCCCATCATCAATAAAAAATTCCATCGTAGCATTATTTACAAAATCCACTCGGATCCCGTTGGGATCCTACGGGATCCCAGAGGGAGAACAACCCTCCGAAATCCCCCTTGCCCCGCAAGAGGCGGGGCTTAATCCCCCTTTAACAAAGGGGGAGGCGGAGGGGGATTTATCCGCGCAATCTGCGGCACAACCACCAACCACCAACCAACAACCACCAACCACCAACCAACAACCACCAACCACCAACCACCAACCACCAACTAACAACCAACAACTACCAACCGCCTTAAAACAAAACGACATCATCAAACTCCTCATCGCCGCCGCGTTAAACCTTGACTCGGCAATCCTCAACCGCGACCTCACTGTCAAAGGCCTCCTCAAAGGCGGCATCACCTCCGGCGCGGAAAAACTCCGCATCCAAGGTCCGGTTGAAATTGAAAACGGCGATTTAAAAATTGGCGCTATCACTATTAAAAAAGACGGCTCCTTGGAAATGGGCGGGAAACTTGTGATGTCAGGCGCCCTCACCGCCCCCGAACTTCGCATCACAGGCACGGTTGACTTTACCGGCGCCGTAGTCAAGGGAATCCAAACCGGCACTTACTCTCCCACCATTACCTATGTTACCTCGGCCGGCACTGCCCCCCAGCAAGGCGCGGTCACAGCCGGCGCTTTTGGCGGCGTGGCTTATGATTTCTCAATCGGCCGCAATCTCTCGGTTGGCGCCGACACCTCCCTCTCCGGCGTTCTGACAGTTACCGGCGAAACAAACCTCAACGGCAACATCACTTTGGGAAACGCCACCACCGACACTATCACTTTCACCGGCTACGCCGGCTCTTCAATCATTCCCAAAACCACCGACACCTACGACCTCGGCTCAGCATCGTTAAGATGGAATAATTTTTATCTCGTCAATCTTTTAGCCGACACCATCACTTCAACAACTTCCACCGCCACCGCCGCCCTTCGCGTCGGCACTTCCACCACTTTCGGCCTCACCCGCATCTCCATTGACACTGCCAATTCAGCTTACAAAGGCATTGCTCTCCGCCGCGCCACCGGCCAATCCGCCAATCTCATAGAATGGCAAAATGAAAGCGGAACCGCCCTCGGCTGGGTAAATCCCTCCGGAGGCATTGGAGCTTCTTCCACCTCCTATTTCCAACATCTCTACGCCACAGATAACAATACTTATGATTTAGGAACTTACGGACAAGCGTGGAAAGATATTTACGCCTCCGGCACAATACGTTTTGGAAATGGAATAGGACTCACCACCTTAAACGGCGACACGACCACTTCCACTTTTGCCAGCGCCATTCTACCTCTTACCAACAATAAATATGACTTTGGCAATTACGGTTCGGCATGGAAAGACATCTACGCTTCCGGAACAATTTATGGCAATGTTTCCGGGTTAGGTATGGGTGGTAATTTAATCCCCTCCGCCAACGATACTTGGAACATTGGCGCTTATGGAACAGCTTGGAAAGATATTTATGCTTCGGGAACGATACGTTTTGGAAATGGAATAGGACTCACCACCTTAAACGGCAACACGACCACTTCTACTTTTGCCAGCGCCATTTTGCCTCTTTCTAACAATATTTATGATTTCGGCAATTATGGTTCGGCGTGGAAGAATGCTTACGCTTCCGGTTCTCTTTATATCGGCACTGGCGCTGGGCTGGCCACGATTTCTGGCCCTTCAACTTCCACCCTGACTCACGGCGCCTCTTTCGCCTCAACCGACGGCGGGCTTTATATCACCTCAAGAGCATCCTATCCGCAGATTCAATTCTCCGCCACCGGTTCTCTTTATTCTTCAGCCACGGAAAACACCGCCGGCAATTCAGTCTTTCTCTTTGACACTCTAACCAATTTCACCAATACCAAACTTCTTTCAATCAGAAACGCTGGAACGGAAAAAGCCTATTTTGACAAAGACGGCGGTCTTTCTGCCGCTTCCTCCACCCTAGCCGGCACCCTTACCTTAAATAGTAATATCTCCGGCAATTTGCTCCCTTCCTCAAACAATCTTTACAACATCGGCGCTTATGGTACGGCTTGGAAAGACCTCTACGCTTCAGGCACAATGTATGGGGGGACGATTACTCTCCCCGGCTCGGGGCAAGGATACCAGATGGACGGCGCGACAATTCTTAAAGCTTCATCCACCAATTTCGGAACATTTGTGGGCTATCAGGCCGGAAACGCTGTTTTGACTGGTGGATTATCTAACACTTTTATTGGCTACCAAGCGGGGTTAAACGCCACTTCAACGGATTTCAATACTTTTATAGGTTTTACCGCTGGCACACTCAACACCACTGGCGCGAATAACTCCTTTATAGGCGCTGGCGCTGGCGCACTCAACACCACCGGCGCTAACAACTCCTTCATAGGTTATACCGCCGGTGCCGTCAACACCACCGGCGCTAACAACTCCTTCTTAGGTTCTTTCGCCGGCAACGCTAACACCACCAGCGACAATAACTCCTTTATAGGTTCTTATGCCGGCATCCTCAACAACATCGGCGCTAATAATTCCTTCTTAGGTTCTTATGCCGGCGCTGCCAACACCTCCGGCGCGAACAATGTCTTTTTGGGCTACCAGGCGGGGAATCTTATTACGACCGGCTCAAATAATCTTTTAATCGGCTATGATGTTGACGCTACAAGCACAGACACCAGTAATTTTATGAATCTCGGTGGAGCGCTTTACGGGTGGACGGGAACAGGAGGAACGATTTATCCGTCGGCTAATAATTCTCGCGATTTTGGATTGTATGGCAACGCTTGGAAAGATATTTATGCTTCGGGAACAATACGTTTTGGAAACGGAACAGGGCTCACTACATTAAACGGCGATACCACCACTTCCACTTTTGCCAGCGCCATTCTGCCTCTTTCCAATAATAAATATGACTTCGGCAATTATGGTTCGGCGTGGAAGAACGCTTACGCCTCCGGCTCTCTTTATATCGGCACCGGCGCTGGATTGGCCACAATCTCTGGCCCTTCCACTTCCACCTTTACTCATGGCGCTTCATTTGCCTCAGCCGACGGCGGTCTTTATATCACCTCAAGAGCATCCTATCCTCAAATTCAATTCTCCGCCACCGGCTCTTTGTATTCTTCAGCCACGGAAAACACCACCGGCAATTCAGTCTTTCTCTTTGACACTCTAACCAATTTCACCAACGCCAAACTTCTCTCAATCAGAAACGCTGGAACGGAAAAAGCCTATTTTGACAAAGATGGCGGTCTTTCCACTGCTTCTTCCACCTTAGCCGGCACCCTCACGTTAAACGGCAATATCTCCGGCAATTTAATTCCTTCCTCAAACAATCTTTACAACATCGGCGCTTATGGTACGGCTTGGAAAGACCTCTACGCTTCAGGCACCCAATACTTAAGTGGCAACCTCAACGTTTGGGGCAATACCACCTTGGGCGACGCGACTTCAGACACCATCACTCTAACCGGCAGATTTAACACTTCTCTTTTGCCTTCAACTAACAACGCAAGAGACTTGGGCGCTTACGGAACGGCTTGGCAAAACATCTACGCCTCCGGAACAGCGTTTTTAGGAAGCGCCACCACCACGCAAATCACTCCTTGGGCAAACAACGCTTATGACCTTGGCGCTTACGGCAAGGCTTGGAAAGACATTTACGCCTCCGGTACGCAATATTTAAGCGGTAATCTCAACGCCTCGGGGACTTATGTTGGGGCGGGAACCGTGGGCGCGCCGAGCGTCACTTTTCAAGGCAATACGAATACGGGATTTTTTAATTATCTTCCTAATGTAATTGGCGTAAGCGCTAATGGCGCCATGACGGTTGCTTTCTCTTCATCTGGAATACAAAGCAATGTTTTAACTAGTATAGATTCCACGTCATTAACTTTATCAGGAGCTATTGCAAGCGGGCCATCGGCAATCGGAGTGAAGATTGACAATGCTATCCCGCTAACCGACCCCGGCTCAAAACTCATTTCCATCCGCAATTTCACCGTAGAAAAAGCCTACTTTGACTACACCGGCGCGCTTTCAATCGGCAACGGCACGGCGACTTCTACTCTCGGCGCTTTATCTTTGCTTCCTTCTGGAAATAATGCTTTTAACATCGGCGCTTACGGCACAGCGATAAAAGACATCTACGCTTCCGGCTCCTGGTATGGCAACTTAAATCCGGGAACTAATAACGTGTTTAACCTTGGAACGTATGGACAGGCCTTTAAAGATATTTATTCCTCCGGCACAATTTACGCCGGTGGAACTTCTCACTATTTTTACTCCTCCTCAACTTCCGACAACACGATTTTAACTTTACAGCAAGGCAGGGGATACGCCACCACCACAAATTACGCTTTGAAAATTGTCGGCCCCAACCCGGCCAACTCGTTCAGTTTTGTCTATGGCGGCAAGGATATGTATATGGAAACAAGCGCCGGTTCTGGAGCGGATATATATATGCACCCCGACGGAGGGGATGTCTATCTTAACACTAACCTTATTGTCGGCGGAGGAAACGCCACAGTTCAAGCCACTGGCCGTGCTAATTTTTCTTACGACCCGGCGGTTGGCGCCCCGTCTTTATGGCTTTCAACCTCCTCAACTTATCCAACTTACAAAACTTATTTTGCCATCAATCCGGCGTCAACAGTCATCTTTGACCGCTATCTCCATTTTTCTCACGGCGCAAGCGACCGCCTTATTCTCGGCTCTGACGGCGACTTGCTGTTAAACGCTTCTTCCACTTACAGCGGAAATCTTTTGACAATGCGCAAAGGCGACGCGTCAAGATTTTACATAGACAATTCCGGCAATGTTTATGCCTCTGGCACGATAACAATGTCAGGCGCGACTTTTTCCGGCGCTCTGCTTCCCGATTCCAACAACGCCTACGACATCGGCTCATTTTCCAAATCATGGAAAGACATCTACGCTTCCGGAACAATTTACGCCAACAATCTTTCCGCTTCAGGCACGGTCAGCCTCGTCGGCCCCATCACCTTAGGCGGCGGAAGTTATGGTCTTACCGTCAACTCCAACACCTGGGACATCTCATCAGCCGGCGTAACTTCAGGTCTTTCTATTACCACTTCCACTTTAGACAATATTGCCATCGGCGCTTCCACCGCTTCAACCGGCAAATTCACCACCTTGCAATCAACAGGATTATTTACTCCGACCGGCGGCATTGCCACCACCACCTGGGATGGCATCAACATCGGCGCGTCAACTGCCGGAACAGGCAAATTCACCACTTTATGGGCAACCGGACTTTTAATGTCTTCTTCCACCGCTTTATTTGACGGCCCTCTGACCATTTACGGAAACACGACTCTCGGAGACGCCACCACAGACACCATTACTGCCACAGGCAGATTCGCTTCGTCTCTTCTGCCGTCAACAAATAATCAGCGCGATCTCGGCGCTTATGGAACGGCTTGGCAAAACATCTACGCTTCGGGTTCTTGGTACGGCGACCTGAAAGCCGGAACCCACAATGTCTTTGACCTCGGTTCTTACACCAACGCTTGGAGAAATATTTACGCCTCCGGCACCATCTACGGCGGTTCGGGAAGTTACACCATTGTCAGTTCAGGAACATCCACTTTCACCGGCGGCATTCAATCCTCTCATCTATATACCACCGGCGGTCTGACCGTGGCCGGAGGTTTGATTTTGCCCAACGACTCAATTACCGATGCAATGCTTGTTGATACCATCACCGCTTCAAACTATATTGAAAAAGCAACCACAACCTTAAACGGAATGTCAATCGGCGCTTCCACCGCTTCAACCGGCAAATTCACCACCTTGCAATCAACCGGATTATTTACTCCGACCGGAGGCATTTCCACCACCACTTGGGACGGCATCAACATCGGCGCGTCAACTGCCGGAACCGGCAAGTTCACCACTCTCTGGGCAACCGGTCTTTTAATGTCCTCTTCCACCGCTTTATTTGACGGTCCTCTGACTGTTTACGGCAATACCACCTTGGGCGACGCAACCTCAGACACCATCACTCTAACCGGCAGATTCGCTTCGTCTCTTCTGCCGTCAACAAATAATCAGCGCGATCTCGGCGCTTATGGAACAGCGTGGCGGAATTTCTACGCTTCAGGCTCGTGGTATGGCAATCTAAATCCGGGAACTAATAACGTGTTTAACCTCGGAACGTATGGACAGGCGTTCAAGGATTTCTACGCCTCGGGAAGTATATATATAGGAGGCGGGAGCACGGCAACTTCCACCTTTGCCGACGCTCTTATCGTCGGCAATAATGCCTTGGTAGTTCAGCAGACATCGGGAAGGGTAGGAATTGGCACAGCAAGTCCGGCAGTAAAATTGCACGTGTATGACGGTTTAGCAAGGGTAGAAAGCGGTTTATACTATTTGGATATTGGTACAAATTATATTAGGAATTATACTGGTGAATTATATTTGGATAATAATTATATTAGTGGAAATATATATTTCAGAACTTCCGATGCGTCCGTTTTGGACAAAATTTCCATTACAATATTAAGTGCCGGCAACGTCGGCATCGGCACCACGAATCCACTCACTAAATTAGACGTTCAAGGCACAACTTCTTCTACTTTATATTACGCCAACAAAGGCTCGGTTTCCGCCCCCGCTTATTCTTTCGTAGCAGACACAGGTTCGGGAATGTATTTGGGGGGTGTGGGAAGTTTGTACCTCGCGGCAGCGGGATCTCAGTTGGTTCTATTTGATAGTGGCGGATATTCAACGTTTAATTCCATCGTCCGTCCTTCGGGAAATAATACAATAAGGTTAGGTATGTACGGCACCGCTTGGAAAGACATCTACGCCTCTGGCACGATTTACGCCTCGGGCACTTATGTCGGGGCGGGGACAGTCGGAAGTCCGTCTTATTCTTTCGCAGGGGATCCAGATACGGGGATGTACAATGACAGTGCGGGAACTTTATTTTTTACTCAAAATGGCAGTCTCGGATTTTACGTGGGAAGTGCGAATGTTTCATATAGAGCCCTTTATCCTGGTTCAAATAACGAGCGAAGCTTGGGTAATTACGGTTTGGCATGGAAAGACATCTACGCCTCTGGCACACAATATCTCTCCGGCAATTTAAATGCCTCGGGCACTTATGTCGGGGCGGGAACCGCTGGCGCGCCGACTTATTCTTTCGCTGGGGATACGGATACCGGAATTTACAATCTTTTAGCAGATTATCTAGCGTTTACCACCGGTGGTTCTGAAAAAATGTGGCTTAGCGGTAATGGAGTTGCCTTTGCGACTAAACTTTATGCTGCCACAGGCAATAACTATGACATCGGCGCTTACGGCAGCGCTTTTAAAGACATCTACGCCTCTGGCACACAATATCTCTCTGGAAATCTCAACGCCTCGGGCACTTATGTCGGGGCGGGAACGGCAGGAAGTCCGAGTTATTCTTTCGCCGGGGATACGGATACGGGGATGTATAATACTGCTGGAGTTCTACATCTTGCTGCTAACAGTTCAGACATTATGTTAATATATGGTGGCTATGTAGAGATAACAGCATCAGTAGTTCCGACAACACCAAACACCCGCGACCTTGGCCTTTTTAATGTTCCTTGGCGCAACATCTACGCCTCAGGCACGGAATATCTCAGCGGAAACCTCAATGCCTCGGGAACTTATGTCGGTGCGGGAACGGCGGGGAGTCCGTCTTACTCTTTCGCTGGGGATACGGATACGGGGTTTTATTGGACTAGTTCCGGCGTGCTGTCCGTAGCATCAAACGGCATAAGAAGGCAATTCTTTCAAGACGAGTCTTTTTATACAGACTATATTCAGTCTTTGAGTGCAGGAAGTCTAAACCTGTATGGTAGAGTTGCAAACGGCGCAACCGCAGTCGGAGTAATTCTTGACAACACCAACGCACTCACAAATGCAAGCTCAAAATTAGTCAGCATACGAAATGCCACCGTAGAAAAAGCCTACTTTGACTACACCGGCGCTTTGAGTATGGGCGATGGCGTGGCAACGACGACGCTCGGAAGCGGCGCCGCCACTTCCACTTTCCAAGGCATCGTTCAAATGCCTTCGTTTGAAACCGGAAATTTGAGTTTTGACGACAACGCCGGCATCCTCGCTTGGACCAATATGCCGGTTACCACTTCCACCGCAAGTATTGTAATGAGCTACTCGGCTTTGATGGATGACACCGAACTTTTAACTCTTTACGGCACTACCGACGGCGCGGGCGGAGTAACCAATCAGCGCGTGGGCGTGGGCACTTCCACCCCGGCAAGCGGAGTATTATTCGCCGTGGGCACCAGCACCAACAGCTCCAACTCCGCCTATTTCGCGGGCAACGTCGGCATCGGCACGGCAAGTCCGGAGTCAAAACTGCAGGTGAGTGGCGGCGGCATACAGGTGAGTGGCGGCAACATAACTTTAGATTCGGGACAATATCTTCGGTGGGTCGGCGATAATACTAGGATTGTTGGTACGGGAAATGGTCCTATAGATTTTTACACAACCGATGGGGGACTGGATATGACGATAACCAACGGCAACGTCGGCATTGGCACCGCGAATCCGGGCAATAAACTCACTATTTATGACATTACCAATTTGGGCTTTGCGATTGGCAACGGCGCGGCAACGACGACGATTTCGCCCAATGTTACGGGAACTTCCTCCTTCGCCGGCGCTATTACCGTTGGCAACGGCTCGGGAACTTCCACTTTCGCCGGCAGTGTTTCAGCTTACTCTTTTTGGGAAACTTACCCGGTAACAGGTTACGCCCGTTATGTCTTGGACGAATATTTCACCGGCGAAAATGACAGGGGATACGAACTTTTATCAATAGAGAATTACGAAGCCTATTTGCAAGAGAATCATCATTTGCCGGATTTGACCGAAGATACCGGCGGATTTGGTGTCGGCAGCAGATTAATCACCCACGAAGCCCGATTAGAAGAACTCGCGGTTTATATTTTGGAATTGAATAAAAAACTAAACGCGTTAGAAACACCTGACGGAACGCTTGCTATGAGCGACGGGTATGATTTCTCTTGCTTTACAGCGTCTTCCGAAGGAAGCAGCGTAGTGTCCCAGGGGGACACAGCGTTGTCCGAAGGACCAGCGATGTGCAGCAACCTTTTGGGATTGAAGCGACTCTCTTTTGGTTCTGAGCAACAATGGTGGATAGACGACCAAGGTCTGCTCGTAATGAAAGACGTGAAGGCCGAAAAAGTTACCGCCCGCGAATACCAAGTTGAAACAACCGAAGAAGTTCGCACCGTGGGCGAAGGCATCATCTCCTACGGCCAAAAGTCGGTTACTATTTCCAATCCCGCTGTTAAATCTGGGGAGGTTGAACCTCCCGCGGAGGTTCAACCTCCAGACATTGAAAACCCCGCCGAATTTGGGGAGGTTGAACCTCCCGCGGAGGTTCAACCTCCTAACATTAAAACAGCGTCCAAAATCTTCATCACTTTCCGCTCCAACCCCGGCTACCCCTACTGGATTTCGTCGCAAGGCTCCGGCTGGTTTGAACTCTCCCTCGCCGAACCCTCCCTGGCAGATGTTAAATTTGATTATTGGATTATTAACGTGGTTACAACCATCAACCCCGAACCGCCAACCCCGCCACCTCCCCCCGCCGAAGAAATAACTCCTCCCCCGGTTGAAGAACCAACCCCACCGCCCGAAGAAGTGATTCCACCACTTGAAGAAATTCTCCCTCCCCCTGCCGAAGAAATAACTCCGCCGCCCGAAGAAATAACCCCACCCTTTACCCCGTTAGATGATTCACTATCTAACGGGGCCGCCGAAGAACCTGCCGAAGGCACCTCCCCCGACGATACGTCGGGGTCGGAGCCCATTTAAAACAATTTTCGTAAAACGTTTATCGTCTGTCGCTTCCCGTTTCGTAAATCGTCAATCGTTAATCGTCAAAAACCGAAAGACGATAAACGAACGACGAAACGGGCTGCGAGCTTCGACAGCCGAGAGACGAAATAAGGTTGCGAGCTGCGGGCTTCGATAAACGAAAGACGAAATAAAGTTGCGGGCTGCGAGCTTCGATAACCGAGAGACGAAATAAGTCTGCGGGTTCCCGGAACCCGCGCAATTCCTTAAAACAGGTTGTTCGATTCCCGGAATCGAACAGACCGAACAACTAAATTCCCCCTTTATTAAAGGGGGAGACGGAGGGGGATTTAAGAAATCGAACAACTATTTTCCCCCTTTCGTAAAGGGGGAATAAGGGGGATTTAAAATTCTCTCCCTTTAATAAAGGGAGAGTTAGAGAGGGATTTACGAAATCAAACAACAAAATTCCCCCTCTTAATACCCGCCCCCTCTGTCATTCCCCGATTTAATCGGGGAATCCAGTAACCACCCCCTCGCCCTTCCTAAGGGAGAGGGTTGGGGTGAGGGATAACCTCAAACCTATCGAGGTTAAACCTCGATAGAAATCGCCGCTTTCAATGTCATTCCCGCGGACGCGGCAATCCAGAAAACAGTATCCGCGCAATTCGCGGAGCATTGCCCATTCGTGAAATCCTCTGCCCGAAATCCTCTGCCTAAAAACAATTAAAATTATTAGAGTTATTAGTGGGGCGAGCGGAGTGAGCCCATTAGTGATATTCTCTGCTCAAAAACAAAAAAATCCGTCAAAATGACGGATTCCTTGGGAGTCGCGCATAGCGCTGTTGACCCGGATTATCACCTATTATTAGTATAGCAGATACACAAATTTTGTCAAGCATCCTGTGGATAACTCAAATGCTATGGACGGCAGGGGAATTGCACCCCTCAACCCCTGGGTGATAATCCGGGGTTAGCACTATGCGCCGCCCACAGCAAATCCATTGTATCAATTGTTTTGCGGAGCAGTCAATTGCCAATTTTCCCAAACTTCCCCCTTTCATAAAGCCACCGCCCCCTGGCGGGGTCCCGCCAAAGGCGGTGAGGGGATTAAGGGGGATTTAAAAAGAGTGAGTTATAAAATATGAAAAAAATATTATTATTCACAATCTCTCTTGTTCTCTTTGTCGGTACTATTTCCCTCCCTCTTCCTAAGGGGGAGGTCCCTAGGTCGCCTTCGGCGACCGGGATCCCGGTCCCTAGGCCGCAAGCCGGGATGGCGGTCCCTAGGCTGTCGGCCGGGATGGCGGCCGAAGGCCTAGCCACCGAAGGCCTAGCCACTGAAAGCCTAGGGAGTAGGGTGGGGGAGTTATAAAAATATTTATGAAAAAATACTTGATTCTTAATTCCATATTTTTGATTCTAATAAGTATCGTTGTTTTTATATTTGCCCAAGATGTTCACGCCGCCCGCTACGCCATCTCCCCCAATCCCCTCCCTCACCCAAATTTCCCCCTTTCGTAAAGGGGGATTAAGGGGGATTTAAAAAGAGTGAGTTAAAAACATGAAAAAAACATTATTAGTTACAACTTTCTTTATCACCATCTTCGCTTCTTTTATAATTGCCGACAATGTATCTGCCGCCCGCTACGCCATCTCCCTTTACCCCGTTTACCCCGTTAGATAGCGAAGCTTTATTTAACGGGGTTAGATGCGGATCTATCTAACGGGGCCAAATCCTCCCTCACCTAAACCCCCCCGCCTCCCCCTTTCGTAAAGGGGGATTAAGGGGGATTTAAAAAGAGTGAGTTATAAAATATGAAAAAAATATTATTACTAACAACTTTCTTTATCACCATCTTCGCTTCTTTTATAATTGCCGACAATGTATCTGCCGCCCGCTACGCCATCTCCCTTTACCCCGTTTACCCCGTTAGATAGCGAAGCTTTATTTAACGGGGTTAGATGCGGATCTATCTAACGGGGCCAAATCCTCCCTCACCTAAACCCCCCCGCCTCCCCCTTTCGTAAAGGGGGATTAAGGGGGATTTAAAAAGAGTGA